>NZ_JBRJGP010000011.1:0-146754 GCF_053628555.1 Roseovarius sp. MBR-79
GGTCTCAAGGCCAACGATCTACAGAACTTTGCACCGCACAGGAGCCAAAATCAGCCCTTAGCGTACTATTCTGCCCCCTCCGGCATCAGACCCCTATTGGCTGATCTGGGGCGGGACGGTGCTGGTGCCGATCGCGGCCCTCGTGGGCGTCCTGGCGGGCGCTTTGGTCTATCGCCGGATGCTTACGGTCAGTGCCGGTGTCGCGGTGCTGGCGGGCTTTGTCGCGGCAATGGTGGTCTGGTGGGCAGCGGGCTTTGTCACCACGCCGATGGAGGGGGTCATGGCGCTCGAGCCGGTCGCGTCGCGCGACATGGGCGGGTTCATGATCAACCTGATGCTGGGGGTGATCTGCGTGTCGCTGTCACTGCCGATCGGGATCCTGCTGGCGCTCGGGCGGCAATCTTCGATGCCGATCATCAAGTGGATCTGCGTCGTGTTCATCGAGTTCATTCGCGGCGTGCCGCTGATCACGCTCCTGTTCGTGGCCAACGTGGTGCTGGCCTACTTCCTGCCACCCGGCACGACGTTCGACCTTATCCTGCGGGTGATCATCATGATCACGATGTTCTCTTCGGCCTATATCGCCGAGGTGATCCGGGGTGGCCTCGCGGCGCTGCCGCGCGGACAGTATGAGGCGGCGGACAGTCTCGGCCTTGATTACGCACAGGCGATGCAGTTCATCATCCTGCCGCAGGCGCTCAAGATCTCGATCCCCGGCATCGTCAACGTGGCTGTGGGCCTCTTCAAGGATACCACGCTCGTCTCGATCATCTCGATGTTCGACATCGTCGGCATGATCCGGGGGCCGATCCTTGCCTCGACCGAATGGAACGGTGTCTATTGGGAGCTCTTTGGCTTTGCCTGCCTGCTGTTCTTCATCGTGTGCTACGGCATTTCGCAATATTCGCAATGGCTGGAGCGTCAGCTTCAGACCGATCACCGGTAAGGAGGGCCCTCATCATGGCCGCAGAAACACAAATGCAGGTCTCCGATCAGGTCGCGGTCGAGATCACCAAGATGAACAAATGGTATGGCGCCTTCCACGTGCTGCGCGATATCGACCTGACCGTCTATCAGGGCGAGCGGATCGTCATCGCGGGGCCCTCGGGTTCGGGGAAATCGACGCTCATCCGCTGCATCAACGCGCTGGAAGAGCATCAGAAAGGCTCGATCACCGTGGATGGCACGGTGCTGTCAAACGACATCAAGAACATCGACCGGATCCGGTCGGAAGTGGGCATGGTGTTCCAGCACTTCAACCTTTTCCCGCATCTGACCATTCTGGAGAATTGCACGCTGGCCCCGATCTGGGTGCGCAAGACGCCCAAGCGAGAAGCCGAGGAAATTGCCATGCATTTCCTCAAGAAGGTGAAGATTCCGGAACAGGCCGACAAATACCCGGGTCAGCTTTCGGGCGGTCAGCAACAGCGGGTGGCGATTGCCCGGTCGCTCTGCATGAGGCCGCGGATCATGCTCTTTGACGAGCCGACATCGGCGCTTGATCCCGAGATGATCTCGGAGGTGCTCGACACCATGATCGAGCTTGCCGAAGAAGGCATGACCATGCTCTGCGTGACGCATGAGATGGGTTTTGCGCGCAAGGTGGCGAACCGGGTGATCTTCATGGATCAGGGGCAGATCGTGGAGCAGAACGAACCCGAAGAGTTCTTCAACAACCCGCAATCGGAACGCACCAAGCTTTTCCTGAGCCAGATTCTGGGTCACTGACACCGCGACAGACCGCAAGACCGCCCGCGCCCGGCACCTGTCGGCGCGGGCTTTTTCGTGGCGGAAAACCCGGCTAGAACATGCGCGAAACCGCGCCGGAGACCCGCCCCATGTTCACCACCACCCTGATTGCGCCCGTGGGCGCGCTGTCGCCCGCGCTGGCCGAGGCGCTGCGCAATGCCTGGGGCGGCGGCGATCTGCGCTGGCTTGCGCCTGATGAGGCGGCAGAGTTCGAGATGGCAGAGATCCCCGGCAACCGCTGGGACATCTGGGAAGAATTACAGCGCGCGCGCGTCGATCTGGTCGTGCAGCCCGCTGACGGGCGCGCCAAGCGGATGCTGCTGGCCGACATGGACAGCACCATGATCCGCGAGGAATGTATTGACGAGCTGGCCGAGATGGCGGGCGTGGGCGCGCATGTGCGCGCGATCACGGCGCGGGCGATGAATGGCGAGCTTGATTTCGAGGGCGCGCTGATCGAGCGCGTGGCGCTCCTGCGCGATCTGCCCGAGACGGTCATCGGCGAGGTTCTGGCGCAGCGCATCACCCTCATGCCGGGCGGCCCCGCCCTGATTGCCACGATGAAGGCGCACGGGGTCTATTGCGCGCTGGTCTCGGGCGGGTTCACCGCGTTCACGCAGGCCATCGCGGCGCGGCTCGGCTTTGACGAGAACCGCGCCAACATGCTCCTGGCCCAGGGCGGGCGGCTCATTGGCGATGTGGCACGCCCCATCCTGGGACGCGATGCCAAGGTGCGCGCGCTGGACGAGATCACGGCGCGGCTGGGGATCACGGCGGGCGATGTGATCGCGGTCGGCGACGGGGCGAACGATCTGGGGATGCTGGCGCGCGCGGGCGCGGGCGTGGCGCTCCATGCCAAGCCGAGCGTCGCGGCAGAATGCGATATCCGCATCAACCACGGTGACCTGACGGCGCTGCTCTACCTTCAGGGCTATTCCCGCGAGGCGTTCGTTGCCCCGGCTTGTCCTTGAACCGCGCGGTCGTTTCAGGCATCGTGTGATCAGCCGCGACAACAAATCCTGGGGGGATCTGTTGTAAAGGGCACATGAATGGCTGAGGTCGAGCTTTTCCTCACCGGCGATCAGATTGGCACGTTTTCAAGCGTTTCGACGAGCGGGAACAGCAACGGGATGAAGGTGACCCTGCAAGGGGTCCAGACGCTTGGCAGTGCAACGGATGTGTTCCGCATCGTGGTGCGGCAGGTGAATGACGGAGACACGCTGTTTTCCAACGGGCAGTTCGTGGATGTTTACGTCTGGCCCGACACCGACCCGCCGTCGCCGCCGCTTTTCTCAAGCCTCAACCCGCAACATGATCAGTTTCAGGGGCGGGCCTCGTCGGGCAACCATCAGATCATCACCAACCCGGCGAATATCGTCATCGACGTGACCGGGATCACGTCGGGAACGCTGCAATACGGGCCGGGGATCAACCCGCCCCGTGATCAGCAGCTTTCATTTGAAACCTTCCCGCCCGATCCGCCGGTCTTTCCCTGTTATGCTGCCGGAACGCTGATCGAGACCGATACTGGCCCTCTGGCCATCGAGGCGATCCGGCCCGGCGATCTTGTGCGCACGCTCGATCACGGGCTGCAACCGGTTGTCTGGAGCGGACGACGCACCGTGCCGGGGCGCGGTGCCATGGCCCCGGTCGAGATCACGGCGGGCGCTCTTGGGAACTGGCGCGATCTGGTGGTCTCGCCGCAGCACCGGATGCTGATCGAGGGCTGGCGCGCCGAGGTCCATTTCGGGCAGACGCAGGTTCTGGCCGCGGCGCTGCATCTGGTCAACGGGCGCACCATCCGGCAGGTGCCCCGATCACGGATAACCTACGTTCACCTTGCCTTCGAGGCGCATGAGGTGATCTTTGCCGAAGGTATCCCGAGCGAGAGCCTGCATCTGGGCGCGATGGCAACCGGAACGCTCGACGCCGCGCAGCGTGCCGAGATCGACGCGCTGTTTCCCGAACTGGCGGGGACGGAAGAGACAGGAAGCACGGCGCGGCGCTGTCTGCGACGATGGGAAAGCGCGCTTGTCGCCTGACGGGATACCGGGGCGCCATCGCGCCCCGGCGGCAAGGGTCAGCCCTCGCTTGGCGGCAGGATGCCTTCGGATTGCGCGGCGCTCACCTCCTCGGGGCTGAGCGCACCGTCGGCGTTGCTGTCTGCGCTCAGGAAGGCATCGGCCGACAGGCCGGGCAGAGCCTCCTGAAACTCTGCCATCGAGACATAGCCATCGCTATCGCCGTCAAGCGTGTCGAAATCGGCGGCAAGAGCGGCCATGGGCAGGGTGAGGGCGATCATGGTCGCGGTCAGGGTGCGTTTCATGGTCATGACGTTTTCTCCTTCGGTTGCAGGGGCTGTTGCGCCCCCGTGCGGAGAGACTGTCCCGGACCGTATGCCGTGTCTCGGGGATGGGGCGGAGAGGCGGGATTGACGCGGAAGCGCGCCGGAATACACGTCTCGGTTGAGCGTTCTTCCGCCGCCAAAACAGCCTTGGCCACGGACCGCCGAGCGCGACGGTGTCTTTGGGCAGGGCAGCGCCGGAAAAGCGCCGACGACCGCGATCGGTCAATCCCTGCCGATGGGACGTTCAGGCCAGGGCGGTGGCGGGACGAATCGCACCGGTCTCGATCCCGCGCCAGTTGGTGATGGGCGCATTGCGGAACTTGTGCGCGGACGGATGATCGGGATCGAGCACACCAAGCCGCACGAGAATCGAGGCAATGGCGCATTCCGCGCCGCGCGTTCCGCCGTCGATGATCTTGAGCGCGACGCCCATCTTGCGCTCGGGCAGGATGGCGATGAAGAACGCCTCGGCCCCGGTCTTGAGAGCGACCGGCTCGGAACAGGCGCGCATCAACTCGGTGCAGGCGCGCCCCTCGCCCGCGACAAGATCGGGATGGGCCACCATCGCCTGCCAAAGCCTGCGGGCGGCGCGCTCCTCGACCGTGTCCTCGGAGGCCGCCGCATACCATGCCATCGCGCGCGCCATGGCCTGCAATGTGGTGGCCGGATTGGGGGCGGAACAGCCGTCGATGCCATAATAGGGCGAGGTCTCACCGGTTGTCATCTCGAACGCCTCCATCACCGCGCGCTGCACAGGGTGGCCGGGGTCAACATAGTCTGGCCCGCCGCCAAGATGCCGGTTGAGGGTCAGAAACCCCGCATGCTTGCCCGAACAGTTGTTGTGAACCTGACAGGGCGCGGTGTCCGAGCAAAGCAGGGCCTTGTGTGCCGCCGGGTCGGAGGGCATATGCGCGCCGCAGCGGAAATCCGCATCGGCAAGGCCAAGCCCATCGAGCCAGCGGGTGACACGATCGGTATGGATCGCGGCCCCGCTATGCGAGGCGCAGGCCAGAGCGAGTTGCTCGGTGCCGAGCCCGTGCGCATCCGCCGCGCCCGAGGTCAGGAGCGGCAGCGCCTGGATCATCTTGGCCGAGGAGCGCGGCAGCACCACCTCTTGCGCGTTGCCCCAGGCCTCGACGATACCGCCCGAGGCGTCACAGATCACCGCGTGTCCCAGATGCACGCTCTCGGGCTGCGGGCCGCGCCAGATTTCGGTGAGGGGGACAGCTTGGGTCATGTGCGGGCTCCGGGGCGAGCGGGGGCAGGCCGGGCGGGCGAAAATCCGCCAATTCCACCTTTCACTTCTCGCCTGTTTCAGGATAATGTTGCATCGTCGAGTAGGAACAGGTCGCATAAAACAACGATCCCGTAAAGGGCGACGCGCGACCGAAGATATTGAGGCACGGACGGCTTGGAGGCTGGACAATGATAGCACGGATTGCGGCAGGACTCGCTCTGGCCGGAGCGATAGCGACGGGCGTGGCAGCGCAAGGCACAAGCACGAACCAGGTGGCCACCAGCACGGCATGGAGCGTGTTCGAGGAATCCGACCCGCGCGAATGCTGGGCGGTCTCGGCCCCGACAGAGACGGTCAATACCCGTGACGGGCGTGTGGTCGCGGTGCGGCGGGGCGATATCCTGTTGATGACCTTCTTTCGCCCCGGTGCGGGTGTGCAGGGGCAGGTGACCTTTACCGGCGGCTATCCCTTCGCCCCCGGCTCGACCGTGAACATGCGCGTCGGCGACGAGGGATACGAGCTTTTCACCGAGGGGGAATGGGCCTGGCCCGCCAGCGCCGAGGATGACGCGAAAATCCTTGCCGCGATGAAACGCGGGGTCGATGCGGTGCTGACCGCGCGCTCGGCGCGCGGCACTCAGACCAAGGATACGTTCTCGCTCCTTGGCTATACGGCAGCGGTGGACGAGGCCGAAAAGCGCTGCAAGTAAGCGCTTATCGCAGCACCTTTCCTTCGGGCCAGTTCATCCGCGTGTTCAGCGTGATGGTGCGCCGTTCCCCTCCGGGCAGTTCAAAACGCCAGCCGAGCACGCCGCGCCTGTCCTCGACATCCTTTTCGTCGGGCGGCGGTGAGGCTTCCCATGTGATGCGCAGGTCGGTCTGCTCGGAGACCGGCACGCGGTCAAGCAGATGGACCGGCCAGGCGGTGCCGGTCAGGTTCTCGACCGCGATCTCCACCTCCTCGCGCGCCTCCGTGGCGCGGGTGATGAGGCCACGGTCGCCCTCAATGCGCTCCCGGACCACGCGCGACAGGCGCAGCCCCTCGATCGGGCCAAAGGACAGATCCGCCTCATCGCCCCCCGCCACCAGCGGCAACCAGCGTTGCCCGGTATAGCGCCCGTCGAGATAGAACCGCGCTTCGGGCGTGGGCAACAGCACCTCCTCGGCCGGGATCGTGACGCGCGCCAGAAGAAACGCCGTCTCGTCCAGCAGCGGAACGGCGCGGGCCGTGATCCCGGCCTCTGCGTCGAGAGGCGGCAGCATCAGGCGGACGCGATCAGCCCCGGTGGCGACATTGACCGGCGCGGGATAGGCATAGCTTACGGCCAAGCCGTCGAACTCCGGCTGTGCCATGTCGGCGGCTCCCTCAAGCATGGGCGCGGACATCAGCACCACGCCGTCGGCCTTCATGCGCGGCATCGGGGCGATCTCTTCGGGATCGGCAAGACGCGGGATCCACGGCCAGATATCCCCCGGCGCGCCCTGTTCCGAGGGGCGGCGGGTCGAAAGTGTCAGATCCACGTCGCGCCAGTTCTCGCCGGTATGCTGATGCACGAAGGCCCCGCGCTCGATGCGCAGCGCACCGGTCTCGCGGGCAAGGTGCAGATCATAGAGCGGCTGCCAGCCCGCGTCGGGGATGGTGTAGGTCACGTGAAGCATCCCCTCGGTCGCGGTCTCGGCGGTGACGCTGACGGCGAGCATGGCGCGCGCCTGTGTCTCGGGCACAAGCGCCTTGAGCGCCTGCTCGGCGCGGGCCAGCTCCTGCATCAGATCCGCGAGGCCGCGCTCGGCGGCCTCGGCCCGGCGGGTGGCCTCGGTGCTCTCGCGGCGTGCGGCAAGCGTTTCGGCACCGATCATGCCCGCCAGATCGCGCAACGCGTCGGGGCCGAGGGCTGCCAGCCCGTCGCCCTGCCCGATGCCGTCGAGAAAGGCGATGCGCGCGCTCGCCGCCTCGGCCTCGAGGCGGATGTCGGCGATACCGGCGCGGGCGTCGCGCAGTGCGTCTTGCAGGCGCTCCACCTCGGTTTTCGCAGCCATGTAGGCCTCGCTCTCGGTCTCGGGGCGGGGCGGGACATAATCGCTGCGCGTGCTGACGCCGCCCATCCGCGCACCGCCAATCGTGACGCGGATCGCTGCAAGCGGCGTGCTCCGGGGCAGGTCGGCGAGGATCAGGTCATGCGCGCCTTTGGGCATGGCAAAAGGCACCTCGCGGGTGACGCTGGCACCTTGCGGATAGAGGGTGACGGCGCTTACCCGGCTGGTGAGGGGGATGTCCTCGGCCAACGCGGCAAAGGGCAGGCAGGCAAGGCAGAAGATGAGGGCACGCATGGGGAGGCTCCTGAAAATCGCACGATGGCACTCTCGGGCGGGAGGCGGCCATGCGCAAGCGGGCGCGACCCGCTTGCGCGAATTAACGCCGTTTTTACCCGATTCGGGATGTGATGGGGTGATGGAACGGGTCGAGATGAAAATGCCGCAGGAGTTGCTGCACGCTGCCGCAAGGCTAGCGAAGGAGCGCGATGTGACCGTCGGGCAAATGATACGCGACCTCCTGGCGCGCGAAATCTCGCGGGCATGCAATGCGAGGCCGCCCATCCGGGCGGATGAGCGGCTCGTCGCGCCCTTGCGTGCGCGCCTCGCGGGGGATTTGGCGGGCGCGCGGAACTGGCGGGAACTGCAAGCGCGGCTGATGGCAAAAGGCTACGCGCTGCGCGCCGCGGGTGGCGGTCTGGCGCTGCATGACTGGCCGGATGATCGGCGGCTGTGCAAGGCGTCAGAGCTTGGCTTCAGCTACAGCCGCCTGATGCGTCGGTTCAAAGCGCCCTTTCCCGGCCACCCTCATGGTTGGCTGGCCGAGCGGATGCTCTCGGAAACGCAATCGGGCGCACCGCAGGGCGCGCCCGACGAGGACATGATCATCGAGGAGGATCAGCCTTTCTTCAATACCCGCTGACCCAGCGTCTCGGCGATCTGCACCGCGTTGAGGGCCGCGCCCTTGCGCAGGTTGTCGGAGACGCACCAGAGGTTCAACCCGTTGTCGATGGTGCTGTCCTGCCGGATACGACTGATGAAGGTGGCGTAATCGCCCACACATTCGATGGGCGTGACGTAACCGCCCGGCTCGCGCTTGTCGATCACCATGACGCCGGGCGCCTCGCGCAGGATGTCGCGCGCCTCGTCCTCGTCGAGGAACTCCTCGAACTCGATGTTGATCGCCTCGGAATGGCCGACAAAGACCGGCACGCGCACGCAGGTCGCCGTCACCTTGATTTTCGGATCGATGATCTTCTTGGTCTCGACCACCATCTTCCACTCTTCCTTGGTCGAGCCGTCCTCCATGAAGACGTCGATCTGGGGAATGACGTTGAAGGCGATCTGCTTGGGGTAGACCTTCGCCTGGTAATTGTCGGTCGGATTGTAGACGGATTTCGTCTGGTCCCAAAGTTCGTCTATCGCCGCCTTGCCCGAGCCCGAGACCGATTGATAGGTCGAGACCACCACGCGCTTGATCCGGGCGCGGTCATGCAGCGGCTTGAGCGCCACCACCATCTGCGCGGTGGAGCAGTTGGGATTGGCGATGATGTTTTTCTTGGCATAGCCCAGAACCGCCTCGGGGTTCACCTCTGGCACGACAAGCGGCACGTCCGCGTCGTAGCGGTAGAGCGACGAGTTGTCGATCACGATACAGCCCGTCTTGGCCGCCTTGGGGGCGTAGATCTTGGTCGCGTCCGAGCCGATGGCGAAAAGCGCAATATCCCATCCGGTGAAATCGAACGTATCCAGATCCTTGGTCTTGAGAGTTCGGTCGCCAAAGCTCACCTCGGTGCCAAGCGACCGGCGCGACGCCAGCACGGCGATCTCATCGACCGGAAACTGGCGCTCGGCCAGGATGTTGAGCATTTCGCGGCCCACATTGCCCGTGGCGCCCGCGACGACGACCTTGTAACCCATGATGTTGCCTCCAGTGCGGGGTTGCGGGGGCGTCATACAGGCAAGCGGCGCGGGATAAAAGCGGTTTGCTCAGTCGAGGCTGTCGCGGCTGAAGCGATGGAGTGCGAGACCAGGCGCCAGCACGCCCGAGAAAAGCGCGACACGGTGAAAGCCGGACAGAAAGTTTGCGGCGAAACCCCTTGAGCATGCGCGTCGGTTCTGGGCCTGTCAGCCCGTGCCGCTCAGTCCTTTTCCCGTGCCTTGTCAAGCGTGCCCCGGGTGATGGCAATGATCGTTATCAGCGTCAGCGCCCAGAAAAACCAGGTGATCGGCCCGCGCAGAAGGATATCGGGTGTGCCCCCGGACATCAGCATCGACTGGCGGAAGTTGTCCTCGAGCAGAGGGCCAAGGATGAAGGCAATGAGAAAGGGCGCCGCAGGGATATGATACCGCGACATCAGGAAACCGACCCAGCCCATCACGAACATCACGCCCACGTCAAAGATGCTGTTGTTGACCGCGAACACCCCGTAGATGCACAGCACCAGCACAATCGGCATGAGAATGCGCTTGGGGATGTCCGCCACGGGCTTGAAGCCGCGAATGGCCAGGCTGCCCACGATGAACAGCAGGCCCGAGGACAGGATCAACCCGATGAACAGCCCATAGATGATATCCACATTCATCACGAACATCATCGGTCCGGGTTGCAGCCCGTGGACCATGAACGCCCCGATGATGATCGCGGTGATCACGTCACCGGGGACGCCAAGCGCCAGAAGCGGGATGAGGGTGGCACCCGCCACGCCATTGTTGCCCGCCTCCGAGGCGGCGACGCCCTCAATCTCTCCCTTGCCGAAATTTGCCTTGTTGGGCGACGTGCGCCGCGCCTCGGAATAGGACAGAAACGCCGCTGGAGCAGCCCCGATGCCGGGGATGGATCCGAGAAAGACGCCAATGAAGCTGCCACGCAAGATGGACCGGAAGCAGCGGCGATAATCGGCGACTGTCACCCATTTGCTGCCAAGAGTCCGGACCTTGCCCACATGGCCCGTCGGGTTCCAGACCGTGTTTATCACCTCTGGAATGGCAAACAGGCCGATCAGAACGGCGATGAAATTCAACCCGCCCATCAGGTTCGGGTTGCCGAAGGTAAAGCGGTTCGTGCCATAGACCAGGTCAAGCCCGATCGTGGCCAACAGCAGCCCCAGAAGCGCCGAGAGCGCGCCGCGCAGCAGGCTTTCGCCCGAGACGCCCGCGATGATGGTCAGCGAGAACAGGATCAGTGCAAAGAATTCCGGCGGGCCGAAGCTGAGCGCGAAGGAGGCAAGCCAGCCAGCCAAGAGGATCAATGACAGGTTCGAGATCACATCCGCGGTGCAGGATGCCCACAGCGCCATGCCCAGAGCGCGCCCGGCCTCGCCGCGCTCGGCCATCGGGTGACCGTCCAGGATGGTCGCCGATGAGGCGGGCGTGCCCGGTGTCTTGATCAGGATGGCCGGGATCGAACCGCCGAAGATACCGCCCTTGTAGACACCCAGAAGCAGAAGGATGCCGTTGACCGGTTGCATCGGAAAGGTGAAGGGAAGCGCCAACGCCACCGCCATCGTCGCCGAAATCCCCGGTATCGCACCGCCAATCACGCCGATCACGATGCCGATGGCAAGCGCGAGAAAGGCGTCGACATTGCCGACCAGCGCAAAGCCCGCCATCACGTTGTCGATCATGCTCATGGCAGCCTCACATAATCGCCTTGCGGAATGGCGATGCCGGCGACATGGGCGAAAAAGCCATAGAGCAGGACCGGGACCGCGACGGCGCAGACCAGCGCGGTCTTCGGGTGGCGCGTCCGGGCCAGAAAGGCGAGGGCGAGAAACGCCGGGATCGACACCCAGACCATGCCGAGGCGCGGCAGCAACCAGAATGTCGCAATCATCAGCCCGGCCAGACCCGTCAATCGGAGCAGGCCCGCGCGGGGGGCGTCGATGGGCGTGTTGGCGGGGCCGCGGTCATGCGGCGTGCTGCGGCTGACCACAAGCAGGCCAAGCCCCACAAGCCCGGTCAGCCCGGCGACGATACTGGGCCAGAACCGGGGCGACAGCACGATGTTGCGCATATTGCTGGGCGAGGAAATCCAGTGGGGAATGGCGTAGAGGATCAGGAAGAGGCAAGCGAGGCACGCACCGATGCCCAGTTGGAATTGTATTGCGCGTTTGCTCACCCTGACCCTCCCCGGCCGCCGTCTCGATCAAGTGTGTTGCGGATCCTGTCAGCCCTCGATCCGCATTCCCAGTTTATCGACCAACGCGCGGAAGGTCTCGTATTGCCGCTGGATAAAAGCGTCGGCGTCCTCGGGGCTCATGACCTCGATCACCGAACCGCGCGCTGTCATCTGTTCGACGAAGGTCTCGTTTCCGGCAGCCTCCGCGATCCATTCGCCCCATTTTGCGGCGATGTCGTCGGGCAGATCATCTGGCCCGGCAATGCCGGTCCAACCCACAAGCTGCGTCAGGTCGGGCCTGCCCAGAGACCTGGCCGAGGGCACATCAAAGCCCGGCACCGGCTCGTCTGTGGTGACCATCAGCGGCTTGAGCTGGCCATTGGCCACGAAGCTCGCCAAGGCCGACGTATTGGTGCAAATAAACGTCACCGTTCCGTTGAGCACCGCGGTCGCCGCCTCGCCGCCGCCTTTTTGCGGAATATGCGTGGCCTTTTCCAGCGGGTCCGAGACGCCGAACTCGTCAAGCACGAATACCGCCGCCAGATGCAGCATGGAACCGACGCCGGACGAACTGTAGCTGGTGCCCTCGCTTTCGGTCAGCGCCACCAGATCCTCCATGCTCTCGATCCCGGAATCGGGGCGCACCGCACAGGCGACGGGGTTGATTTCATAGACGGTGACAAAGCGGAAATCGTCGAGCGTATAAGGCAGCGTTTCCTTCATCGCAGGGTTGACGGTATGCGAGCCGACGCGGGCGAACAGCATGGTGTAGCCGTCGGGCTTGGCGTTTTGCACCGCAACCGAACCGGTCGCCCCGCCAGCCCCGGTGATGTTGGACATCACAAGCGGCCGGCCCACAGCCTTGCCCAGAGGCTCGGCGATGCTGCGGGCGGAAATGTCGGTGGCCCCGCCGGCGCTGTAGGGAATGACCATGTTGATGGGACGTTCGGGATATTCGGCGAAGGCCGCCGTCGCGCCAAGACTGGCTCCGAGGGCAAGCGCGCTCGCTAGTGCTTTGGCAGTCATGTTCCTCTCCTGTGCTTTGTTGATCTTGTGTTGCGGAGCGTAACGTTCGCCGATCATCGTGCAATGCCGAAAACGGCCGCCGCAGAGATCAGCCCTGTCGTTTTGCTCCCCTTTAGGGGAAAACTTATCCCTCCCTCCCCTGTGACCGCACGCCGTAGCCCGACACGGTCCGATGCGGCGCGGGTTCGGTCGCGCATCTTGCGAACGGTTGCGAGCCACATGGATTATGTATTAACCTTAAGAGATGCTTAACCTAAGTGATATTATTTTACATAAATTGACGTAAAATCTTACAAAAGGAGTGTCGGCATGTCTATCCGGCGTCTGCGGACCCTGATTGCGGTGGAGGATCACACCACGTTCAGCGCGGCAGCGGATGCGGTGTTCGTGACCCATGCGGCCGTCAGCCAGCAAATGCGCAGCCTTGAGGAGGAATGGGGCGTGGCCCTGTTCGACCGCTCGCGGCGCACCCCCGAACTCACCCCGGCGGGCCGGGCCTTTGTTGCGCGCGCGCGTGAGATCGTGCGCGCCTATGACGGGATCGTGCCGTCGGTTCTGGGGGACGAGGGGTTTCAGGGCGAGATTTCGCTCGGGGCTGTGCCGATGACGCTGACCGGTCTCACGCCGCTGTCGGTGCGCCTTCTGAAGGACAGCTACCCGGATCTGCATGTGCGGATCTTTCCCGGCATGACCACGCCACTTGTCTCCGAGGTGGATCGCGGTGCGCTGGATGCGGCGGTCCTGTCGCGGCAGGGCCCGATGCTGCCGGATATGGAATATGCCGATGTGGCCGCGGAACCGATGCATTTGCTGGCCCCCGAGACCGCCGAGAGCGCTGATCCGCTGGACTTGCTGGCGCACTATCCGTTCATCCGGTTCAGCCGTGACGCGGTGGTGGGCAGCCTGATCGACAGTTGGTTGCGCGAGAGCGGCATCAAGGTGTCGGTCACCATGGAACTGGAAGGGCTGGAGGCGATCGCCAGCATGGTGTTGGCCGGGTTGGGCGTGTCGATCGTGCCCGCGCGCTGCGTGCGCGGCTTCAACCCGTTGCCGCTCAAACGCCTGCCGCTGCCTGATGGCGCGCCGGTGCGGGTTCTGAGCCTTGCGTGGCGGCGCGACAATCCGCGCGTGCGGGTCATTCAGGAGATCCACAAGGCCCTGCTTGGCGCGGTGGCGATCGGCGTATTCACCCCGGCCACGAAAGCGGCGGCGCGATGACCCCCGAGGTCGTGGCGTATGTGATTGCCGGTGCCGTGGCGGGCGGCCTGATCAACGGGCTTGCCGGGTTCGGCACGGCGCTTTTCGCGCTCGGGTTTTTCCTGATCGTGATGCCGCCCGTGCAGGCGGTGGCGATTGTGGTGGCGCTTTCGGTGGTGACCGGGTTGCAGGGGATATGGGTGGTGCGCCATGCGATCACGGCGCGGCCCGCGCGGCTCATGCGGTTTTTGATGCCCGCCCTTGTCGGCATCCCGCTGGGGGTGGTCATCCTCGGCATGATCGACGCGCGCACGCTCAAACTGGTGATTGCGGGGATGTTGCTGCTTTATGGCGGCTATTTCTCGCTGCGCGCGCGTCTGCCCCGGTTCGAGCGCCCGACACCGGTTCTGGATATGCTCGTGGGGTTCGCGGGCGGTGTTCTGGGCGGCGCGGCCGCGCTCTCGGGGGCGCTGCCGATGATGTGGTGCGCCCTGCGCCCCTGGCCCAGACACGAAACGCGCGCGGTGCTGCAACCGTTCAATGTGGCCGTTCTGGCGGTGACGATGGTGCTGCTGGCGTTCCGGGGCGCGTATACACGCGAAACACTGGCCTATCTGGTGATTGCCTTGCCGGCGTCCCTGCTGGCCGCACAGATCGGCATTGCGGTGTTTCGCCGCCTGACGGATGCCGCCTTTCGCCGCCTGCTGATCGTGATGACATTCGTGTCAGGTGCCGTGCTTTTGCTGCGGGACCTGTTTTAGCCGATCACCTCGTCAGAGCGGTCATCCGTCTCGCCATAGCGTTTGAGCGTCGCGGGGCGCGTGCCCTCGTAGACCCGTGCGAGGTTCTGCGCGATCTTGGCGTTCTCGCGCTCGAAGAGGCAATTTCCCTCAAGATCAGAGGCCACGATGAACGGTCCCATCCTGTTGCAGCGAATGACCCACATCGCCTGCGCCAGACCCAGTTCCTCTTGCCAATGAACCGCCTCTACCTTTTCGATGCCGCGGCCCAAAAGCGCACCGGTGCCATAGCCCACGGTCGAGAGGTAAATCGCGCCATTGGGCACGAAATAGGCTTTGTAATCCCTGGACGACATACCGCCCTTGCCGATGATCAGCTTGGCGCCGGTCTTGGCCATCCATTCCGGCAACCATTTGGCAAACCGGAAAGAGGCGGTGGCCGTGACAGCCCCCATGTTGAACGACCCATCGGGGCGAATGGCAGCGGCGGGAGAGCAATGGAAATTCGCAGCACTCTGGCTGGGCAATTCCAGCGGGATATTCGCCTTTTCCTCCAGCGCGCGCATGTAGACGCCTTCGCGCGCCGTATAGAGCAACCCGTCGAGATAGACGATATCGCCAAGGCGCAACTCGGCCAGCGCCTCTGGCGTGGGCGTGGTGCTGAGGCGGATTTCGCGGGGTTTGGTCATTCGGCGGCCTCCTGCGCGCCGCCCGGCCACTCGACGGTTTCACGGCGCTGATAGGGGGTGAACCAGTCGGGGTCGGTGCGGTATGCGACGCGTCCATCAGGATAGAGGCGCGCCACGGCCCGACGGGACGACAGGCAAAAGGCATGCACCGACATCTGCATGCCCCCGGTATGGCAATAGCCCACCTCGATGTTGCAATTGATCACCATGTTCTTGCCGACAAACCCCATGGCCCCCATGCCGATGGAGTTGCCCAGATCCTTGAACTCCCTCTCCAGCGCCGCAATTTTCGGGTCCGGGTTCTCGCTGCCCACGACGCGCAGGCAGGCGGCGCGCTTGCCCAGCACCATACAGGTATCCTTGGAGCCCCCGAGGCCGATGCCGATGATCGCCGGCTGACAGGCCAGCCCACGCTTGCCAAAGGCGACAAGGCTGTCGAGGTAAAACCGCTTGATCCCCTCGATCCCGTCGCTTGGGAACAGCATCCGGTAATCGGTGCCGAAAAGCCCGCCCTTGTGCACGGTGATGAGGTCGATCCACTCGCCCTCCGGCTCGAACCCGTATTCGATTTCGGGCGCGCCGATGCCGACATTGTTGTTGTGATCGGTGCGCCAGAGCGGATGCACGCGGTTGGGGCGCAGGGGCACATCATAGGTCGCCTTGGCCGTCGCCCGCCGCAGCGCGGATTCGAGCGCGACCGGCCCGCCTTCTATCCGGGCCTCGTTGCCCATTTTCACATACCAGCGCGGACAGCCGGTATCGCCGCACATCGCGCGCCGGTCCTCCTTGGCCGCCTTGTAATTCTCCAGCATGGCCTGAAGGACAAAGGACGACAGATCGCCATCCTCGGTCTCGGCCGCAACCTCAAGGCCCAAAAGGTAATCCTCGGGAATTTCTATGGCCGCCTTGTCCATCAAGGTTTCGGCGGTGCTCTGGATGAGGTCGATCGGGATCATTGCGCTCTCTGCTCCTCAGTATTTCGATCGTCTGCCCAACCCAGAAAAGAGCGCCAATCGACATAATCCGCAAGCGCGTCAAAGTTATGCGTATCAATCACGCGACCCTTGCGAAGTTCTTTTTTGCATGCCGCTATATATGTCCTTATCGCCTTAATAATTTCCTCGTTAGTTTCCTCACCCCATAGCTGTTCTTCAGGCGCTAGCTTGAAAGTTTGCCATGTAAAAAGCTTCTTTCTTGTTAATCCTACTCGACTCTTCTCAGCGGAAAAAAATTCACCGCGGATTTGAGAGCCGAGAAAGTGTAGCTTTAAGTAACCAATGATCTCATTGAAACTCCAAGGGCCGTATTTCTCGTAAAAACGCTGTTCACGCCATTCGCGATTGCGCCGCAACATTTCCTCCGAAGGATCGAGACGCCTCATACACATTTCCACGCGCTTTGATATTTCGATATCTCGGCGTCGATAATACCCCTTTTCACTGATACGATAGACGGGCAAATCACAAAAATACTTCATCATTGCGCGGCCACCAGTGTTTCGGGCTCCTTCTCGGGAAGGATCGTCTCGCCGGGGCGGATGATGGTGAATTGCACCGGGTCACGGCGCACGGTCGGATCGCGGCCCGTCTGCGTGATCACGGTATAATAGGACGCATCGAGATCGCCCTCGTCGGGGAAATCCTCGCGGTAATGCGCGCCGCGTGAGTTTTCGCGGGCAAGGGCTGCGAGCGTGATCGCCTCGGATACATCGCAGAGCGAGCGCAGGTTGAGCCAATCGTGCCATGTGAGATTGAAGGCCAGATTATCGCCCGCGACGCCGACATCCATCAGCGCATCGGAAATCTCGGCAACGCGGCTCAAGCCACGCTCCATTCCCGTGGCGGTGCGCAGGACGCCGACATCCTCCCACATCGCTTCTTGCAGGGCGGTGCGCAGGGGATGGACCGGCGCGGGCGGGCGCGTGAGGGGATGCAGGGCGCGGTCAATTTCGGCCTGCAACACCTCTGGGCAGGGATCGCGCAGCGCGCCCATGGCGCGGATATCCGCGCCCATCACATCGCCCGCCACCCCGCCATAGACGGTGGAATTGGCCACGCCATTGCCGCCCAGACGGTTGGAGCCATGCGCGCCGCCTGCATCCTCTCCGGCCACGTAAAGCCCCTCCATCGCCGTGCGGGTTTCGGGGTCGACCACCACGCCGCCCATGAAATAATGCGCGGTCGGCACCACCTCCACCAGACCACCGGCCAGATCAAAGCCGCTATCGGCGCAGCGCTTGACCATGCCGGGGAACCTGGCGCGCACGTTGTCGGGGCCAAGATGGGCCATGGAGATAAAGACGCCACCATTCGCAGACGTGTTGTTCTTGCGCATCTCGGAATAGATGGCGCGGCTGACCACGTCGCGGGTGGCGCGTTCGCCTTTCGGGTCATAGTCGAACATGAAGCGGTTTTCCGCGCCGTTCAGAAGCTGACCGCCTGCGCCGCGCAAGCCCTCTTCCAGCACGGTGCCGGTCATGCGGGTGTGGTCCCCTGCCAAGAGGCCCGTGGGATGGAACTGCACCATCTCCATATCGCGCAATTCCAGCCCCGCGCGCAGCGCCATGGCAAGACCATCCATCGTCTTGTCACCCGAGGGCGTGTTGTATTTATACATGGTCGGGCCGCCACCCGTCGCCATCAGCACCGTCTTGGCGCGCACCAGCCGGAACCCGCCCGTGCGCATGTCGATGAAGAGCACGCCCGCGAGCGCGCTGCCGTCGCGGGTGGGAATGAGGCCAATGGCGCGGTGTTCCTGTAGCTTGTCGACGGGCCGCGCCAGAACCTGCTCCATCAACCGGCTGATGATCTCGATGCCCGTGAGGTCGCCCTTGTGCACGGTGCGGTCGGCGGTTTGCCCGGCGAACGCCTTTTGGTGCAGGCTGCCATCGGGGTTGCGGTCAAAGAAACAACCGATTTCATTCTCAAGCTCGTGGATGCGCACCACCGCCTGTTCGCAGAGCTTCCACGCCATATCCTGATTGGGCAGCCACTTGCCGCCCCGGATTGTATCCATGAAGTGCCGCTCGACCGTGTCGCCGTTCCCCAATGCGACGTTGTAGCCACCCTGCACCATGCGCGTGCAACCGCATTTCCCAATAAGGCCCTTGACGGCAATGGTGATCCGCGTGCCCGCAGGTGCCGACTGCTGCGCATGGAGCGCCGCGAACAGCCCAGCGCCGCCGGTGCCGATGATCAGAATATCCGTGTCGTGCCGGTCGATATGGGTCATCAGATCGCCCTCAGGAAAAACGTGCCAGAGAGAAAGAGCGCCACGCCCACCGCCCCCGCCGCCAATGTTTTCTGACGGTCAGACCATGGCAGGAATTCGAGCGCCATGAGGCGCAGGCCGCCGAACATATGGACGGCAAGCAGAAAGACGAGGCCGAATTCGGCAATCTTCACCAGCGGGTTTTCGGCAAAGGCAAGAAAGCCATCAAGCCGCGCAGGTGCAGTGATCGCTTGCGACAAGAGCCAGAAATGCACAGGCAGAAAGAGTGCAAGCGCCAGACCCGAGAGGCGGTGCAGCACAAACGCTAGCCAGAGAGGGTGCGACCGGGGCGGCTGTTTCATGGCAGTGTCACTGCGAAAACGGCGCTGAGACCAAGGGCGAGAAGGGCCGCACAAATGCCCCATGTCAGCACGCTTAGGGCGACGCCGCGCAGGCGCAGCCATTCATGTGCGATGACACGCACCCCGATGGCGGCATGGATGGAGACCGCAATAACAAAGGTGCCGTAAAACAGGAACCACAGGAGACTGCCTTGGGTGCGGCCAAGGATTTCCGCCGTGCTGAGCCCGCCCTGAATGGCGTAGATCATCACCGCGATATGTCCAAGGACCAAGGGTGCCATCACCAGCGCGCTCAGGCGTTGCGCCATGTAGAGCCGCAGATCAAGCATCGCGTTTCCCCCGCAAGGCCGCCTTGACCGTTTCCCGCTTTAACCCCGCAATCGCGCGCATCGGGTTCAAACCGTTGGGGCAATACTGCGCGCAACTGCCCATCGAGTGACAGTTATGACAACCGCCCTTGCCCGAGACCGCCGCCAGAATACCCGGCCGGTCTGCATCACGACTGTCGTTGAGCAGGGTCCAGGCGCGTTGCAATGCGGCGGGTCCCAGATAATCGGGGTTGCCTGCCACCGTGTCACAGGCGGCGTAGCAGATGCCGCAGTTGATACATTCGATGCCAAGATTGGCCTCGGCCCGGTCTGGCGCGTCCGGCTTGATCGGGTCAAACTCTTCCAGCCGTCCGCGTGTCGGATGATGCCGCGCCTCGGCGGCGACCCATTTGTCAAAGAACGGGTCCATGTCCGTCGCCAGATCCTTGATCACCGGAAGGTTGCGCAGGGGCGCGATGTCGAGCCGCCCATCGCCCGCAACGCGGCTGACGTGGGTGCGGCACGTCCAGCGCGGCACGCCGTTGACCATCATGGCGCAAGAGCCGCACATGCCCACGCGGCAGGCAAAGCGATAGCTGAGCGTCGGATCGGCCATCTGCTGGATCCACGTCACCACGTCCAGAACGGTCTGGTTGTCGCGGGCGGGCACCTGAAAGCGGTCATGATGAACATGATCCGCCGTGCCGCGCTGGACGGTGACGTCCAACATGTCGTGATCTGTGCTCACGGGCGGGCCCCTTGGCTGCTGCGCTGACTACAGGACCGAGTGTAATTATCAGGCCAGCTAACCAAAAGGAATAAAATCTAATGGTTATTGTAAGCCAGGATTTCCATACTCATGGCAAAACACGAAAGCCATTCCCTGGCTCCGGCAGGCGGTCGGCATCGTTGCGACGCCGATGCACAGAAGGTCGCGACACCTCCGACGCGCAGTGCCCTCAGCCCGCCGCGCGAGCGATCAGCACATCGACATGCGCCGCCGCGCTCTCGGCCAGCGCGTCGAGGTCATAGCCGCCCTCGAGGCAGCTCACCAATCGCCCGCCGCAATGCGCATCCGCGAGGTCACAGAGCCGCTCGGTAACCCAGGCGAAATCCTCGGTCTCGAGCCGCAATTCCGCGAGCGGATCGGCCCGGTGCGCGTCGAAACCCGCCGAGACCAGGATCAGATCGGGCCGGAAGGCCGCAACGCGGGGAAAGACCGTCTCCTGATAGGTGCGGCGAAACCCCTCCGAGCCGGTGCCGGGGGCGAGGGGCACGTTGAGGATGGTGTCGTGCGGTCCGGTCTCGTCGGCGGTGCCGGTGCCGGGCCAGAGCGGGAATTGATGCGACGAGACGAAGAGCGCGCGAGGCTCATCCTCGAGCAGGTCCTGCGTGCCGTTGCCGTGATGCACGTCGAAATCCACCACCGCCACGCGCGCAAGTCCGTGATGGACCAGCGCATGTTTCGCGGCGACCGCGACATTGCCGAAAAGGCAGAATCCCATCGGTGTTTCGCGCTCGGCATGATGCCCCGGCGGGCGGGCGGCGACAAAGGCGTTGCGCACCTCGCCCGAGAGCACCAGATCAACCGCGCGCACGGCACCCCCGGCGGCGCGATGCGCCGCGGCGAGGCTTCCGGGCGACATCCAGGTATCGGCGTCAAGCTGCACGCGTCCCTCGGCGGGGGCGGCGGCGCGGATGCTCTCGACATAGGATTTCGGGTGCACGCGCAAGAGGTCATCCTCGGCCACCAAAGGCGCGTTCACGCGGCGCAGGTCCTTGCCCTCGAGTGCGGTCAACACGCTTGTGAGCCGCGCCACCTGTTCGGGATGGCCCGGCGGCGTGAGGTGGTCGAGACAATCGTCATGGGTGATCAGGGCTGTGGTCATGGCACTCCTCCATCCTGGCAGGAAAAGACCCGGATTCCGGTCGGTTGTCCAGAGCGGGCTTGTCGGGGTGGGGGGCGCGTGCCACTCTTGGCGGATGGAAAGCGAAGCCGTTACGCTCACGCAGGAGATCGCGCTCGGGCTCTGGGCGCAGGGCGAAACGTTCCTGCGTAGCCTGCTGCGGCCGTGGAACGCCTATCAGGTGGGCATCGCGCTAGCGCTGTTTGCGGTGGCGCATCTGCTGGAGCGGTGGCTTGGTCCGGCCTGTCATGCCTGGATGCGGGAGCGCGAAGGCTGGCCGAAATGGCGGATGCGGCTTTTGGTGATGCTGCACCGCCGGTTGCGGCTGATATTCTTCGTGTCACTGATCTGGCCGACCGTCTGGATCATGCGCGCGATGACCTGGCCGAGCCGGTCCTTTCTGCTCGCCGTTGCCGCCGAACTGGCGCTGGCCTGGCTGGTCATCGCCATCGTGACGCGGCTGATCGGCAACGGATTCCTGCGCGCGGCGGTGCGCTATGCCGGCTGGACCTGGGTCACGCTTGTCATTCTCAACCTGACCGACGAGGCGCGGACGCTGCTGGAAGGCTGGGCGATCGAGATCGGCGACACGCGGCTGTCGCTCTGGATCGTGGTGCAGGCGGTGATCGTGATCGGCGCGCTTTTCGCCATGGCGCGGTTCGTTTCGACCACAAGCGCGGCACGCATCCGCCGCAATGCCGATATTTCGCCGTCGATGCAGGTGCTGGCGGTCAAGCTGCTTCAGGTGCTGCTTTATGGCGCGGCGTTTTTCATCGGGTTGCGCGCCGTCGGGTTCGATCTTACCGGGCTAGCCGTGCTCTCGGGGGCCATTGGCGTGGGTCTTGGTTTTGGTCTGCAAAAAGTGGTGTCCAATCTCGTTTCTGGCGTCATCATCCTGTTGGACAAGTCGATCAAGCCGGGCGACGTGATCAGCCTTGGAGAGACATTCGGCTGGATCAACAGCCTTGGCGCGCGCTATGTCTCGATCACCACGCGAGACGGGCGCGAATACCTTATCCCGAACGAGGACCTGATCACCGGGCAGGTGGTCAACTGGTCTCATTCCAATGATTTCGTGCGGCTCGATATTTTTTTCGGCACTGCTTATGGCGACGATCCGCACAAAGTGCGCAAGATCGCAGTCGCGGCGGCGGGCGCTGTCGGTCGCGTGCTGACCGACCCGCCCGCTGTCTGTCACATCGTGGGCTTTGGCGACAGCAGTGTGGATTATATTCTGCGTTTCTGGATTCGGGACCCCACTCAGGGGCTCACGAATATTCGCGGCAATGTCTATCTGGCGCTCTGGGATGCGTTTCAGGCGGAGGGCATCTCGTTTCCCTTTCCTCAGCGCGAGGTTCGGATGCTGGACCAAACCGGCGCAAATGGGTAAAATTCACGCACTTCTCCGCGTTTTGCGGATCCCAAGCACGGGCGTTCATTGAAAAGTCACGCTTCTCTTGCTACGTTTGAAACACAATCGGCATCGCGGCATCGCGGTGCGCAACCAAGGAGGACAATGTCCTGTCTCTCATGTCTCATGCGGCCCCTGCCGCAGATATGGCGGCGGTCCATATGACGGCCGCACACCTCTCGGATAGCGAAGCGCAGCTTGCGGCGATCCTCAAATCCCTCGACGATGACAAGGCCGAAGATATCGTGCAGATTGATCTGCGCGGCAAATCGGCCATGGGCGATTACATGGTGATCTGCTCGGGGCGGTCCTCACGGCAGGTTTCGGCCATCGCCGAAAAGCTTGTGGACCGGCTCAAGCAGGAGCACGGCGTGCCATCCCGGATCGAAGGCAAGGAAACCGGCGATTGGGTGCTGATCGACACGGGCGATGTCATCGTCCACGTGTTCCGCCCAGAGGTGCGCGAGTTCTACCAGCTCGAGAAGATGTGGTTGCCCTCCGGGCAGGCCGCCACCGCCCGCATCTGAATGCGGCTGCGCATCTGCGCGGTCGGCCGGTTGCGCACCGGACCGGAACGCGCGTTGATCGACGATTATCTTGAACGGTTCGACCGGACCGGGCGCGCGCTCGGCCTCGGCCCAGTGAGCGTGCAGGAGGTCGAGGACAGGCGCGGTGGCGGCAGGACCGCCGAGGCGGCGCTGCTGGAGCGGGCAATCCCGCAAGGGGCGGCCGTCCTGGCGCTGGACGAGCGGGGCCGGATGATGCGCTCGCCCGAATTTGCCGATAGCCTCGCGCAGTGGCGCGATGCCGGGCGGAGCGATGTCGCGGTGCTCATCGGCGGGGCGGACGGTCTCTTGCCAGAGTTGCGGGCGCGGGCGGATATGGTGCTGTCGTTCGGGCCGATGGTCTGGCCGCATATGCTCGTGCGGGTGATGCTGGCCGAACAGCTTTACCGCGCCGCTTCGATCCTTGCGGGCAGTCCCTATCACCGCGAATGATGCGCCTTAACCCTCCAGCTTGCTGCGCAATTCGCGCAGCACCGGAAGGCTTGCGCGGACGCGGTCCTCGCCCAGGTCACGGATCAGGTCAGAGACCATGGGCGTGATCGCAGAAATGGCGGCATCGCGCGCCTGACGGCCAGAGGGGCTGATCGAGATCATCTTGCGGCGCGCATCCTCCCAATCGGGGCGGATATGGATGTAGCCGGCCCATTCCAGTTTGGAGAGCGTGTTGGTCATTGCGCCGCGGGTCACGTGAAAGCTTTTGGCAAGCTGCGCCGGGCTGCGCTCGTCACCCAGGCGGGCCAGGTGATTCAACACCGAGAAATGCGAGATTTCCATGCCCTTTGGCAACACACGGCTGAGCCGCGAGCGAATCAGCTGCTCGTTGGTCAGGATCTCGCTGAACAGCGCGACCGCAAGGGAATTGCTGGTTGTCTCATCCATTCAGGGGCCGTCGAACTCCCGGTCGTGGCGCAGGGAAGGCACGCGTTTGCGTGCTTGTGCCACTTCCGAGAGGTCGAGATCAACCATGACGATGCCCGATGCGGTGCCGCCATCGGCCAGAACCTCGCCCCAGGGGGCCACGGCAAGGCTGTGGCCATGGGTGCGGCGGGTCTTGCCCTGTTGTGCGCTATGGGTGCCTGTCTGTGCGGGTGCCAGAACGAAACACCCCGTCTCGATGGCCCGCGCACGCAGCAGGCTTTCCCAATGGGCGGCCCCGGTGATGTGTGAAAAGGCGGCGGGCACGGTGATAATCGACGCGCCTGCTTGCGCGAGGCGGCGATAGAGATGGGGAAAGCGGATGTCGTAGCAGATCGTGAGGCCGACCTTGCCCCAAGGGGTCTCTGCGATTGCCGCGCGCGTGCCAGGGCGAAAGCCGTCCGATTCGCGATAAGTCTCCTCCGGGGAGACGTCCACATCGAACATGTGGATCTTGTCGTAACGGACGCGAATGGCACCTGTGTCGTCGATCAGAAAAGACCGGTTGGCAAAGCGACCGTCAGGATCGTCGGTCTTGAGCGCAAGCGAACCGATCAGGAGCCAGACATCAAGGCGCGCGGCCTCTTCGCGCAATCCGGCCAGAACAGGGTCGGTTTCTTCGGGGGTGAGCACCGCGTTCTGATGGCTGCGGCTGGCGGAAACACAATTGCTCACCTCTGGTGTCAGAATGAATTCCGCCCCCCCTGCGCGCGCCTCGGCCATGAGGGCGCGAAGGGTGGCCAGGTTCTCGGCCGGGTCGTCGCCAGAGGTGAGTTGCAAGAGCGCCGCGCGCATCTCCTCAACCCTTCAGCAGCGCGTCAAGCTTGCCCGCCTGTTCCAGCGCATAGAGGTCATCGCAGCCACCGACATGGGTCTTGCCGACAAAGATCTGCGGAACGGTGTGGCGGCCGTTTGCGCGCTTCATCATCTCGGACTTGCGTGCCGGCTGCGCGAGCACGTTGATTTCGGAGAAATTCACGCCCTTCTGTTTCAGAAGGCGCTTGGCGGCATGACAAAAGCCGCAAAGCGGCGAGGTGTAGATTTCGACGGGTTGCATGGGTGCGCCTCTTCGGTCCTGTTCGGGGCGAATCTAAGCCTCCTTTCCCGCGCGCGCCAGTGCGAGAATGCACACCTCTTCCGCTCCGCCCGCGTAAGCTGCTTGCGTTGCCGCCGAGAGCGTCGCGCCGGAGGTCATCACGTCATCGACAAGGATCACATGCGCGCCGCGCAGCGTGGCGTTGTGGCGGGGATTGTCCCGGATCGCCCCGTCGAGTGTGGCATGGCGCGCGGAGCGGTCGAGACCCTTCAGGCTTTGGGTATGGCGGGAGCGAACCAGCAGATCGGGCACGAGCATCAGCCCGGTTTCGCGCGCCAGCGCCTGTGCCAGAAGGGCGGATTGGTTGAACCGCCGGGTCACCAGCCGCAGCCAGTGCAACGGCACCGGCGCAAGGATCGTGCCGGGGGCGAGAAGCGGCGCGGCGGCGCGCGCCAGCCATTTGCCCGCCGGGCGCGCCACATCGTGCCGGTCGCCATGCTTGAGCGCGAGCACCAGCCGCCGACCGTTTGCCTCGTAACGCAGCGCCGCGCGCCCGCGCGCCCAGGGTCGCGCGATGCTCAGGCAGTCGTCGCAATGCACGACACCCTTGCTCTCACCCGGCAGCGGCGTGCCGCAAAGATCGCAGGCCAGCCCGGTGATGAAGGGCGTATCGCGCCAGCACGCCCCGCAGAGGCCGAAATCATCGGCCACGGGCACCCCGCAAAGCGTGCAGCGCGGCGGATAGACAAGCCGGACCGCCATTTGTAAAGCCGGGTGCGCCACACTATCCTCCCTGACATGAGCCAGACCATGCTGACCGACCGCCCCGCCCTGTTGCGTCACCGCGCGCGCGCCGCCTGCGCGCCCGCGCTGTTCCTGCAAGATCTGGCCGCCGATGAAATCGAGGATCGGCTGGCAATGGTTAACAAATCCTTTACGGCACCCGGCATTGTCAGCGGGTGGCCCGATTTCTGGCAGGCGCGCTTTCCCGCGGCTGTCGTGGTGCCCGATGACGAGGTGATCGGGCTTGCGCCCGGCGCGCATGATCTGGTCATTCACGCGCTTTGCCTGCATTGGGCGAACGACCCGGTGGGGCAGTTGGTGCAGGCCCGGCGCGCGCTGCGGCCCGATGGGCTGTTGCTGGCGGTGCTGTTTGGCGGCGGCAGTTTGCAGGAGTTGCGCGCGGCGCTGGCCCAGGCCGAGGCGGATGTGGCGGGCGGGCTGTCGCCCCGCGTCCTGCCGATGGGGGAAATCCGGGATCTGGGGGCGCTGTTGCAACGGGCGGGGCTGGCGCTGCCGGTGGCGGACCGGTTGCTGCTCGACCTGCGCTATCGCGATCCATTGGCGCTGATGCGCGAGTTGCGTGCCATGGGCGAGACCAATGCGATGGCCGCACGCCCGCGCGGGCTGCTGCGTCGTCAGGTGCTGGCGCGCGCCTGCGAGGTCTATGCCCAGAGCTTTGGCCACAAGGATGGCGGCATACGTGCAACCGCCGAGATGGTCTTTCTCACCGGTTGGTCCCCGGACCCGACCCAGCCACAGCCGCTGCGCCCCGGTTCCGCTGCCGCACGGCTGGCCGACGCGCTCGGGGCACGCGAAACCCGGCTTGAAGATTGACCTTTGGCCCCCAGCCGTTATGTCACCCCTGACCCGAGACCGAAGGACCGCCGCCATGCTCGACGCCCGACCCGATGCCACGCGCCCAGGCCATGCCCCCGCCGGGCATCCCAGCGTACCACGTGCGAAAACGGGCGTTCTTCTGGCCAATCTCGGCACGCCGGACCATTACAGCTATTGGCCGATGCGGCGCTATCTCAACGAATTTCTCTCGGACAGGCGGGTGATCGACTATTCCCCCTGGAAATGGCAGCCACTCTTGCAGCTCATCATCCTGAGCAAGCGGCCCTTTACCTCGGGTGCGGCCTACAAATCCATCTGGAACGAGGACAAGGGCGAAAGCCCGTTGATGACGATCACGCGCGACCAGACCGCGAAGCTTTCCGCCGCGCTGCACGAGCGATATGGCGATCAGGTCATGGTCGATTTCTGTATGCGCTACGGCAATCCGTCCACGAAATCCAAAGTGCGCGCACTGACCGAGGCAGGCTGCACCCGCATCCTGTTCTTTCCGCTCTATCCGCATTACGCGGGGGCCACCTCGGCCACCGCGAATGACCAGTTCTTTCGCGCATTGATGGCCGAGACCTGGCAGCCCGTGGCGCGCGTGGCAGAGCCCTATTTCGAGCATCCGCTTTATATCGAGGCGCTCGCGCAATCGGTGGAACGCGCCTATGCAGCGGTTGAGACACGGCCCGAAATCCTTGTCGTGTCCTATCACGGGATGCCGAAACGCTATCTGATGCAGGGCGATCCCTATCATTGCCAGTGCCAGAAGACGACGCGCCTGCTGCGCGAGAGGCTGGGCTGGGAGGAGACCGAGATCACCACCACGTTCCAGTCGGTGTTCGGCCCCGAAGAGTGGCTAAAGCCCTATACCGTCGATGAGGTGGCACGTTTGGCCAGCGAGGAGGGCAAGAAACGAATCGCCGTCATCGCCCCCGCCTTTTCCGCCGATTGCATCGAGACGCTGGAAGAGATCAACGAGGAAATCCGCGAAAGCTTTGAGGAGGCGGGCGGGGAAGCGTTCACCTACATCCCCTGCCTCAATGACGACGATGCGCATATCGCGGCGCTCTCGTCCATTGTCGAGACCAATCTGAAAGGCTGGATCGATTGAGGTGTGGCGCTTCGGTCAACGAAAAAAGGCAGCGAATTCTCGCTGCCTTTTCAACACCAATCGTGACACGGATCAGTCTGCGGCGATAGCCGCAGCCACGATCGCGAGAATCAACAGCGGAACCCAAACGGCCGCAGCCGACGAGCTTGCGTTGGTTTCTTCGACGATCACCGGCGCTTCGATGACCGGCTCGGCCAGGGTGCCGGCAAAACCGGCGGTTGCAGCAACAGACAGGGCGGCGGCGAGAGCGAGTTTCTTCATGATATCCTCCAGATTTTACCATCGCGGCGTGGCAGATAGCAGCGACAGCTCCAATGCTTACCTCGTGGTTCTGGAATAATCAGCAAAATCCGGGAAATGCAAACGCAACTTTGCGTTTGCGCCTCAGGTGCCCCCTCATTCTTGTCAAATTAGCAACACCTGTGTGCCAACCTTGGCCATCGCGAACAGTTCCTGAATGTGCTCGTTGTAGAGGCCGATGCAGCCATTCGACGACCGGCGACCGATCTTGCGCGTGTCATGCGTGCCGTGGATCCGGTAATAGGTCCAGCTCAGGTAGAGCGCGTGGGTGCCCAACGGATTGTCCGGCCCCGGCGGCACATAGGCCGGCCATTCCGGGTTGCGCTGAAGCATGGAGGGCGTGGGCCGCCAGCTTGGCCCCTCAACCTTGCGCACGACCGAGGTGCGACCGCGGCGCGTCAGATCTTCGGACAGCGGCACGGAGGAGGGGTAGAGCTTGTAGGTCTGGCCATCCTCGCCCCAGTAATGCACGGCGCGCGAATCGATATCCGCCAGAATCGCGCCATTCCTGAGATTTGAAAAATAGGGTCGCCAGTCCCGTGTCTGGAAGGCCGAAATGTTGCGGCGCACGCTTTGGGTCACGTCGCGTTCGACTTCGACCGTCCCGGTGCCATCCACGCTCTGAGCGAGGGCGGGCGCACCGATCAAGGCTGCGCCCCCCGCCAGAAAGGCACGGCGATTCCACTTGTCCCGGAAAATGGGGGGCATTGTTGTGTCTCCAGTTTTTCCTGCCACGATTGCGCGCAATATATGGCCTTGGGGTCGCAATCGCAATTCAAACGCATGTTATTTGGCGAAGTTTCGCAGATGCCGGTTTGAACAACCCGGCCCGCCGCGATAAAGCGGTTGAAACAACTCAACGGGTGGCTTGGTCTCATGGCGCGTCTTTTCATACTTTGTGTGTCGGCTCTTCTGGCTCTGGCGGCCTGTGCCGCTCCGCCTCCGTCGTCACCGCAGCTTGGCGCCGATGGCAAGCCGCTGCCACGCGTCTACACGATCAGACCGGGCGACACGCGGACGATCCAGTTCCGGATGCTCGATTCGGTAAATTCCCTGCGTCAGGCCGCCGGGGCCGGGCCTCTCACGCTTGATGACCGTCTGACCGCCGCCGCCGCAACCCATGCGCGCGACATGTCTGTGCAGAACCGGCCATGGCATTTCGGCTCTGACGGATCGTCACCCGTGGATCGGGTCCGGCGCGTCGGCTTTACGGGGCAACTTGTCGGCGAGACGATCTCGGAAACCTACGAGACAGAGCTCGAGACCCTCGCCGCATGGATGGAAGAGGAGGTCACGCGCCGCGTGATCCTGTCGCCCGATGCGCGTCAGATGGGCTTTGCCTGGCATCAGGACCCGAGCGGCAAGATCTGGTGGACGATGACGCTCGGCAGTTGATCAGGCGTTGATCGTGATCGGCGTGCCGGTGCGCACCATGGCATAGACATCCTCCATTTCGCGATTCGTCACCGCGATGCAGCCAGCCGTCCAGTCCGGTTTGAGAAAGCCCAACAGGTTCGGCTCGCCATGGATGAAGATATCGCCACCGGGAGATTTCCCATGGGCGCGGGCAAAAGAGATATCCTGCTCGTTCGGATAGGAAACACCGAGCGACAGGTGAAAGGCGCTGTCGGGGTTGCGCCGGTCGATATGATACTCGCCCTCCGGCGTCTTGCCGTCACCTTCGAACGCCTTGTGGCCCGCCGGTGCGAATCCAAGATCGACATCGTAACGTTTGAGAACCCGCCGGTTGTGATAGAGAAACATCTCGCGTTCGCCCTTGTTGACCACAAGGCGCGTCACCTCGGGGCCGCGATAGGTCCTGAATTTCGATTTCTCCGCACAGCCCGCAAGGGCCGCCGCCCCTGCAAGAAGCGCAAAACGCCGTGTGATCTTCATTGGTCTGTCCGCTCGTTGCCTGCCCGATTTTTGCGGTCAGAATAGCGCAACATCGCCCCTCGGGATAGCCGGATTTCGCTGCATAACGCGGTTTTCAGGCTGAGTCCGGGCACCAATACCCCATGCGTCGACCGGCGGCCCAGATCGATCAGATGACGCCGGGCACCCGCCCGCGAAGAGGCCCATTCGTGAAAAAGGGCCTCTTTCCAGAGGTGCCCTTATCAGCCCTTCGACCGCCGGTTCCGTGCCGCGATGAGCTTGAGCCGCAGCGCGTTGAGCTGGATGAACCCTGCCGCGTCCTTCTGGTCGTAGGCCCCGGCATCCTCTTCAAAGGTCACATGCGCCTCGGAATAAAGGCTGTGATCCGACCAGCGACCAACACACGCCACATGCCCCTTGTAGAGCTTCAGTCGCACGGTGCCGCAAACATGATGTTGCGAATGGTCGATCGCCGCCTGCAACATTTCGCGTTCCGGGCTGAACCAGAATCCGTTATAGATCAGTTCCGCATAGCGCGGCATGAGCGAATCCTTGAGATGTCCCGATCCGCTGTCGAGCGTGATCTGCTCGATACCGCGATGTGCCTCCAACAGGACCGTGCCGCCCGGCGTTTCGTAGATGCCGCGGGATTTCATGCCGACAAACCGGTTCTCGACAAAATCGAGCCGCCCGATCCCGTGTCGCCCACCAATGTCGTTGAGCACCGTCAGTATGGTGGCGGGGCTCATTGCCGTGCCGTTTATCGCTGTGGCGTCGCCCTTCTCGAAGGTCACCTCGATGAATTCAGGGCTGTCCGGCGCGGACTCCGGGCTGACTGTGCGTTGGTAAACATAGTCGGGCGCGGCTTTTGACGGATCCTCCAGAACCTTGCCTTCGGACGAGGTATGCAGAAGGTTCGCATCCACCGAGAACGGCGCTTCGCCGCGTTTGTCCTTGGCGATCGGGATCTGGTTTTTCTCTGCAAAATCAATAAGCCTCGAGCGGCTTGTAAGATCCCAGAGCCGCCAGGGCGCGATCACCTTGATCTCGGGGTTGAGCGCATAGGCTGCCAATTCGAACCGCACCTGATCGTTGCCCTTGCCGGTCGCGCCGTGCGCAACGGCGTCCGCCCCCGTCTCGGCGGCGATCTCCACAAGTCGCTTTGAAATCAGCGGTCTGGCAATGGAGGTGCCAAGCAGATACTGTCCCTCATAGAGCGCATTGGCGCGGAACATCGGGAACACGAAGTCGCGCACGAACTCCTCGCGAAGATCCTCGATATAGATATTTTCAGGTTTTATACCAAGGAGTTGCGCCTTTTCCCGAGCCGGTTCCAGCTCTTCGCCCTGACCCAGATCGGCGGTAAAGGTCACCACCTCGCACCCATACTCGGTTTGCAGCCATTTGAGGATGATCGAGGTATCAAGGCCCCCCGAATAGGCGAGCACGACTTTTTTCGGTGCGGTCATAACGCGGTCCTTTCGCGGATTTTCCGCGCCGTTACCCGGTTTCCGTCTTGTTCGCAAGCAGCGCCCCTTGCCAGTTGGCCTTGTTTGCGGCAGGGAATCATGGATGTCTGATTTTCGCCATAACGCCCGCGCGGCCGAGGCTGCCATGCGCAGCGTGTTCGAGCCGACACCGTTGCAGCGCAACGATCACCTGTCCGAGCTTTACAGGGCCGAGATTTTTCTCAAGCGGGAAGATCTGAGCCCCGTGCGATCCTACAAGTTGCGCGGCGCGTTCAACGCCATGCGAAAAGTGATTGACGCGCGTCCCGACGCTACGCGATTCGTTTGCGCCAGCGCCGGAAATCACGCGCAGGGCGTGGCCTTCATGTGTCGGTATTTCGGAGTGAGCGGCGTCATCTTCATGCCGGTGACGACCCCCCAACAGAAAATCGGAAAAACCGAAAAATTCGGCGGTGACGCAATCAGGATACGGCTCACCGGGGATTATTTCGACGACACGCTGGCGGCTGCGCAGGCCTATTGTGCCGAGGTGGGGGCACATTTCCTGTCGCCCTTTGACGACGAGGATGTGATCGAGGGGCAGGCGAGTGTCGCAGTGGAGATCGAGGCTCAGCTTGACGGTGTTCCCGACCATCTCATCCTGCCCGTCGGGGGCGGGGGTCTTGCCTCGGGCGTCCGGAGCTATTTCGGGCAGAGCCTGGCGCTTACCCTCGTGGAGCCAGCGGGCGGTGCCTGCCTTGGCGCGGCGATAGCGGCGGGCCGCCCTGTCAGACTGTCGCATGTGAACACCTTTGCCGATGGCGCGGCGGTGGCGCAGATCGGTGCGCGGACCTTTGCGCGGCTCCGCAACACACCAGCAGACCAGGTCCGGACCGTCGACGAGGACCGTCTTTGCACCAGCATTCTCGAAATGCTCAATATCGAAGGGATCGTGCTGGAACCTGCAGGCGCTCTCTCGATCGATGCGCTCAAGGACATGCGCGAGGCGATCCGAGGGAAACGGGTGGTTTGTGTGACGTCCGGCGGCAATTTCGATTTCGAGCGGTTGCCGGAAGTCAAGGAAAGAGCGCAGCGATTCTCGGGCCTCAAGAAATATTTCATCCTGCGCATGCCGCAGCGACCCGGTGCCCTGCGCGACTTCCTGGCTGTACTCGGGCCCGACGACGATATCGCCCGGTTCGAGTATCTCAAGAAATCGGCGCGCAACTTCGGTTCGGTTCTGATCGGAATCGAAACGCTGCAGCCGGAGAACTTTGCCACATTTTTTCAAAAGCTCGACAATACGGGCTTTCAATACCGCGATATCACGCATGACGAGGTGCTGGCCGAGTTTCTGATATAGGCTTTGCATCAGCGCTCCGGTTTTCCGCTGTCATGCGGCGATCGCCTTGCCGATATTCGCGAAGAATTCGGCCCGTGATCTGACATAACAGGTGCGAATCTCCTCTGTTTGCGCCGTGCGTTGCCCGCGCTCAACCGATTGGCAAAGCTCGGCAAAGGTCGCGAACCCCAGATTGAGTGCACTTCCGGCAAGAAAGTGAAGCTGCTCGCTACGCGCCGCCAGGTCCATGCCGTCGCGCATGTCGTCGATACCGGTTTCAACCTCCTCAAGAAAAAGATCGATCACCTCCTCAAAGGCCTCCGGACCGATTTCGTGCCGCAACTCTCGAACGCGATTCCAGTTGATCATGACCCTCTCTCCTTGCTGCATCGATTCTGCGCCGTGTTCGTTCAGATCGGGTTAACGTCAGACCGAAAAAGCGCAGAATTTGAAACTTCACGTATTCTTAGGAGTTTATACGCCAATGTCGATTCGCGGCAGGTTAAGGGTGTTCAAGTGCGGCTGGCAACACGGACGGAGGCGAGGCAGGAAAACGACAACAAGATGCCGTTGCGCATACTCGTCGTTGACGACAGCAGGCTTCAGCGGCGCATTGTCGGCACCCATCTCCGACAGTGGGGCTTCATCGTGCAGGAGGCAGAAAGCGGCGATGAGGCGCTTGTTTCGTGTCGGCGCGCACCGCCGGACATCATCCTGAGCGACTGGATCATGCCGGGCATGAGCGGTATCGATTTCTGTCGCGTTTTTCGGGCGATGGCTCGCCCGAATTACGGATATTTCATCCTCTTGACGTCAAAAAGCAGCAAGGAGGAGATAGCGGTCGGTCTCGATGCCGGGGCTGACGATTTCCTCACCAAGCCGGTCAATCCGGCGGAACTGCGTGCGCGTCTGACGGCCGGTCATCGCATTCTCGAGATGGAGCGAGAGCTGACCGAAAAGAACCGGCTGATCAAGAGCACGCTGGACGAATTGCAGGCGCTTTACGACTCGCTCGACAGCGATCTGCTCGAGGCCAGGAAGCTTCAACAGTCGCTGCTGAGCGAACGCTATCGGGATTTCGGCGTGGCGGACCTTTCGCTCGCCCTTCATTCGGCGGGGCATGTCGGCGGCGACCTGGTGGGCACATATCCGATTTCGGAGCGACGAATCGGTCTTTATGGAATCGATGTGTCCGGTCACGGGGTCAGCTCCGCCCTCATGACGGCGCGGTTGGCGAGCTATCTGTCAGCGACGGTGCCCGAGCAGAACCTCGCGCTTGAGCAAATCGCACCGGGGCGGTTCGCCGCCCGCGCTCCGGGGGACACTCTGGCGCGGCTCAATCACATCATCATGGCCGACCTCGACACGGATCACTATTTCACGATTGCCCTTGCGGATGTGGACCTTGTGAGCGGGCGCGTTCTTTTGGCGCAGGCTGGTCATCCTCATCCGGTCGTGCAGCGTCACGATGGCAAGGTCGAGTTTGTCGGGCGGGGGGGTCTTCCGGTCGGGCTGATCGGCGATGCCAGCTTCGATGAGGTGAGCTTTACCCTGTCGCCCGGTGATCGGCTGCTCATTTACTCCGACGGGTTGACCGAATGTGCGGCCCCCGACGGCACCCTGCTCGATGAGGGCGGACTGGCGCAGTTGATGACCGATCTGCGGCAGACGCACGGCCCGGCCTTTCTCGAATCGCTGATGTGGAAGCTTGCGGATCATGCACAGGATGGGGATTTCACGGATGACGTTTCGGCTATCCTTCTGGAATTCAAGGATTGCCCAGGGTTCGACTGACAAAATGCCGATCCCCGATATTGCCAAGACGCACCACGGCATCCCGCGGTGACAGCCATTCCGCGCGATGGCCTGCTTCGGTGGGTGTGCCAAGACGCCGGGCGGGAAAGGCGCGATAGATGACGCAGAGCTTTTCCGCCCAGAGATCGTATTCCGGCATGTAGGTGAAACGCCGGAACGCTCCGAGGCGCTGCGGCCGTGCAATGCGCCATCCCGTTTCCTCGATCACCTCTCGATAGAGAGCCTGCAAGGGTGTCTCGCCCGGATCCACGCCGCCGCCGGGAAGCTGATATTCAGGCACCGGCGCGATCTGATGCGTCACCAGCACGCGGCCGTCGCGCACCAGCACCGCGTAAACACCGTGCCGCAGCCGATAGCGGATATCACGTTTCGGCACCTCGCCAAATCGTCGGATCATGCCGGTCTCCTGTCCCCTGCCTTGTCGCGCTCACATGGACGCGATATGCGGGAGCCCGTCACGAAAGGAAAGCCCATGAGCCTTGGACAGCGAATCGCCTGGGATGACACGGTGCTGCCGTTTCAGCTTGACCATGCCGACATAAGGGGCCGCGTTGCGCGGCTCGATGGGGTGCTGGACGCGATCCTCGCGCAGCATCACTACCCGGCCCCGGTAGAGGCGCTGGTTGCCGAAATGGCGCTTCTGACCGCGCTGATCGGCCAGACGGTCAAACTGCGCTGGAAACTGTCGCTTCAGGTCCAGACGAGGGGCGCGGTGCGCATGATCGCCACCGATTATTTCGCCCCCGAATCAGAGGGCGAACCGGCAAGGATGCGTGCCTATGCCGGGTTCGACGCGGACCGTTTGCGCCATGCGCGCCCGTTCGATCAACTGGGCGACGGCTATTTCGCCGTTCTCATAGATCAGGGGAAGGGCACGACCCCCTATCAGGGGATCACGCCGCTGGCCGGGGATGCGCTTCACCGCTGCGCCGAGGCGTATTTCGCTCAGTCAGAGCAGATCCCGACCAGGTTCGCGCTCAGTTTCGGCAAATCCACCCTGCCCGGCGAGGCCCCGCGTTGGCGCGCCGGCGGCGTGATGCTCCAGCACATGCCCAAGGCATCGCCCTTTGCTGTGGATGGCGGGTCGGGTGCGGGCGGCCTTCTTGAGGCGCGCGACCTGGTCGATGGTGACGACGCCGAGAACTGGGGGCGCGCCAATCTCCTTCTCGACACGGTCGAAGACCTCGAGATGATCGGGCCGTCGGTCTCGCCAACGGATCTTCTGGTTCGGCTGTTCCACGAGGAAGGGCCGCGCGTTTTCGAGATGCAGCCGGTCCGCTTCGGCTGCACCTGCTCCGAGGCGCGCGTGCGCAACAGCCTGTCGATCTATTCGGCGCGCGACATCGCGCGGATGACCACCGAGGACGGCATCGTGACAGCCGATTGCCAGTTTTGCGGTGCGCATTATGCGCTCGATCCGGCCACGCTCGGGTTTGATGCGGCAGGGGGATCGGGTGAGCAGGGCTGATCCGCTTGCGCCGATCCTCGCCGCGCTCGAGGACGGGCTTGGCGGCACCTCGGATTATGATCTCAACCCCGGGGTTGCGCTTCCCTTGGGGCGAACGCTTCGGTCCGCGGGCGTTCTCGTGCCCGTCATCGGCGAGGGACCGCAGGCGCGGGTGCTCCTCACCAAACGCTCCTCCGTGCTCCGGCATCATCCGGGCCAGATCGCCTTTCCCGGCGGCAAGCAGGACGCGGGGGACCCGGATATCCGGGCCACGGCCCTGCGCGAGGCGCATGAGGAGATCGGGCTCGATCCCGGCAACGTCGAGATCCTCTGTCACCTGCCCCGTCACGAGACGGTCACGGGGTTTGACGTGACACCGGTGCTGGCGCGTCTCCGCGCGCCGTTCGTGCCGGTTCCGGATCGCGGCGAGGTGGCCGAGGTGTTTGACGTGCCGCTGGCGCATCTGATGGATTTGGGCATGTACAGGGTCGAAAAACGGCGTTGGAAGGGGGATTGGCGCCGGTATTATGCGGTGCCGTTCGGCCCCTATTACATCTGGGGCGCGACGGCGCGCATCCTGCGGATGATGGCCGTGATGGCGGGACGGTCATGAAGATCGCGGATGACTGGATCACCCGCCCCGAGACGCGCGCGGTCTGCGAGGCGCTCACGGGCGCGGGGCATCAGGCGCTGTTCGTTGGTGGTTGTGTGCGCAACGCGCTTCTGGGGGCACCTGTCAGCGATATCGACATCGCCACTGACGCGCGGCCCGAAGACGTGGTGACACTCGCACAGCGAGCGGGGCTCAAGCCCGTTCCGACCGGCATCGACCATGGCACGATCACCGTTGTATCTGGTGCCGTTCCGCATGAGGTAACCAGCTTTCGCGCCGATATAGAGACTGATGGACGCCGCGCACGGGTTGCGTTCGGCGCCGACATCGCCGCCGACGCGCGGCGGCGCGATTTCACCATGAATGCGCTTTATGCCCGCCCGGATGGCACGGTGATCGATCCCTTGGGCGGGCTGGCGGATCTAGCCGCGCGGCGTGTGCGGTTTATCGAAGATCCGGAGCGTCGGATTCAGGAGGATTATCTCCGCATCCTGCGATTCTTTCGCTTTCATGCCTGGTATGGCGATCCGGAGGCCGGACTGGACCCCGAGGGCTACGCGGCCTGTGCTGCCTTGCAGGACGGGCTTGGCGGGCTATCGCGTGAACGCATCGGGGCCGAGATGCGCAAGCTTCTGGCCGCTCCCGACCCCGCGCCCGCGCTGGCCGCGATGCAGGCTGCGGGGATTTTGCAGAGTGTGCTGCCGGGGGCGGAGGCGGCGGCAATGGCGCTGCTGGTGCATCTGGAATCAGAGACTGATATCGCCCGAAATGCCCTGCGGCGGCTTGCCCTTCTGGGCGGAGAGGAGGTGGCCGAACGCTTGCGATTGTCGCGGGCCGAGGCGCGCAGGCTGGACGTGCTGCGCCGCGGGCTTGCCGAGGACATGCCCGCCGCCGAACTTGGCTACCGTCACGGGCCGGACGCGGGCGCGGATATCCTGCTTTTGCGCGCCGCGCTCACCGGCACCGCCCCCGATCCAAAGGCATGGCAGGACCTCCGGACTGGGGCCGAGGCTGTTTTCCCGGTCAAACCCGCCGACCTCTTGCCTGCCCTGAGCGGCCCCGCCCTTGGCGACCGCCTGCGCGCGCTCGAGACGCGCTGGATCGCCTCGGGCTTCACCCTCCGGCGTGAGGATCTTTTATGAGCGCCTCGGGATCACGACCTCGCCGGGAGGCCATGTGTCGCTCGACCGGGGCAGGTCGCACTGCATGAAGGCTGGAAATGCGCACCGAACACAGCTATCTGGAGACGGACCGCTGCGGGGTGGATCAGGCCCTCCATTGACGAGGCTAGTCGCGTGAGCCGGATCCTGCGGATTGGCGCGCCCGCTCTTCTCGCATCAGGTCTTCCAGCGCGGTGAGGCGCATCAGCACCTCGTCGCGGTAGCTGTCGGTCTTTGCGGTGTCCTCGGCGTGGTGGGCATCCTGCATGGAATTGACGATGAGACCCACAAGAAGGTTCACCACTGCGAATGTGGTGACCATGATGAACGGGACAAAGAAGGCCCAGGCCTGAGGATAGATTTCCATCACGGGGCGCACGATACCCATGGACCAGGATTCCAGCGTCATGATCTGAAAGAGCGAATAGGCGCTGCGCCCCAGATCGCCGAACCAGTCGGGAAAGGCCGCACCGAAGAGCTTCGTCGCCATGACAGAGCCGATGTAGAAGATCATCCCCATCAGCAGAAAGACCGATCCCATCCCCGGCAGCGCGCTCACCAGCCCCTCGACCACGCGGCGCAGCGAGGGTGCCACCGAGACCACCCGCAACAGTCGCAGGATGCGCAGCGCGCGCAGCACGGCAAGGCCCTGCGTGGCGGGAAGAAGCGAAATGCCGACGATCACGAAATCGAAGATGTTCCAGCCGCGTTTGAAAAACCCGACAATCCCGCGCGCATAGAGCTTGGCCGCAATCTCGACCACGAAGACCGAAAGACAGAACCGGTCAAGCGCGATGATGAGCGGCCCGGCCCGCTCCATGATCGGCGCAGAGGTCTCCATTCCCAGAATCACCGCATTGAAGAGGATGATCGCCAGGATCGTGTTCTGAAAAAGCGTCGTGTCGAGAAACGCGCCGACGCGGCTGCGAAATGTCATGTCCTGCCCGTTCTGACCATGGTGCGACCGCGTTTCATATGGGCGTGGATGTGGTGGTCCGCAAGCGGCGATTCAGCCCTGCGCCCGCGCCAGCATCCGCCCCAGCATCCGCCCGCCGAGGATGTGCAGGTGGAAATGCGGCACCTCCTGCACGCCGGCCTCTCCGGCGTTGGAGATGGCGCGAAAGCCGCCGCCGCCTGCGCCGGGGGTCACGCCCGTGAGGCGGCAGATTTCGGCGACGGCGCGGTTGAAATCGACGATCTCGGCCTCGCTCGCCTCGGCGGCGAAATGCGCGTAATCCACATACGGCCCCTTGGGGATCACCAGGACATGCACCGGTGCCTGTGGCTGGATATCCTCGAAGGCCAGCGTGTGTTCGGTCTCCAGCACGGTCTTGTTGGGGATCTCGCCGCGCAGGATTTTGGCGAAGATGTTCTGGTCGTCATAGCTCTGGGGCATGGTCAGTCCTCAATCGGCGAACAGGTGCTTGGTTTGCGCGATTTCCTGCGCCTTTTCGGGCGGAATATCAAGGAAGCGCGCCAGAAGGTCGGGATATTGCCCGCGCCCGTCACTCTCGCGCAGGATCAGGTGATTCTCGAACTCGGCATCGCGGATACGGTCGCATTCATGGGTGATATCGCCCCGGATCGTGGGCAGAAGCCGCGCAAGCGTGTCTTGCGGGGTCTGGTCGCCTGCCAGCCCGACACGCTTGGCGTGGCCGATGAGATAGTCGTCGGTGAAGGTGCACTGAACCTCGAGCAACTTGGTCTTGGCACGGTCGCGGCAGAAATCTTCGAGCAGGTCCATGTTGCCGGGGTCCATGCAGACGATCAGCCGGTCGGTTTCGTAATAGTCATACAACATCCGCATCAGCGCGCGGCGATGGCGGGTGCGCTTGGACAGCGTGGCCTGAAGCCCGCCGAGATCGGGCAAGGCGGTTGATTCCTCGTTGAAGAGGTATTCGATGGCGGGCAGGTTGGTCACCTGACGGATGCGCGCCAGAAGACGCTTGGCCACATGCCATTTCTTGCACACCACGATCATCAGTTCGCGCTCGCGCCCCAGCGTGCTCTCGGCCTCCCAGAAGCGGCGGGCAAAGCGGCGCCCCTCGCGGCCGCGTGCGGTGAGAAACTTGAACAGGCTGCGCCCCTCGTTCGAGATGTTGAACGTGACGTCCGCGTTATTGTAGAGCGCGCCAAGGCGGCGCTTGAGTTCCAGTGCCTCGGGGCTGATCTTGCGCGCAAAAAGGTAATCCTGATTGAGCAGCATGTCGTAGTGATCGTTGTAAAAGGTCACCGGCATCCCGTAATCGGTGAACATAAGGAAGGTAAGTGTGCGCGTCTCGATCTCGGCATCGGGCACGAGATGGCGCACGAGCGTCTGAAAAAAGGTCTCGTCGGGGATCCATGTGGTGCGGAAAAACCGCATCACATCACGACGTTTCCGGGTGAAATCGACAATCCATTCCACGGTGCGGCGGCGCAGGCACCACCATTGGCTGCCGATCTGGATCTGGATGTCATGGGGGATGTCCCGCGTCAGCCGGAGGCGCTTCTGTAGCTCGAAAGACGTATAGAAGCGCCATTTCTGGGTGCGCTCGTTGAAGAAGTGGCGGTAGATGAGCCGCTCTTCCTTCATGCCGGTCTTGATCCAGTCGCTGTCGAAATAATCGAAGCTCTCGACGTAGTCGACATCGCGGTTGTCCAGAAATTCATGCGCGAAGCGGGCCGATTTGATCGGCGCGCAATCGCCCGAGAGCATGTAGAAATGCGTGGCGCGCGGAAAGGCGTCAAGCGCCGCCTCCACCGCGTAAAGCGTCGCCTGAACAAGCGACCATTCTCCCCAGCCACACTTGATTCTCTTTCTGGCGAAGGCCACGTTCGGATTGTCGGCGAGTGCATCGCGGATGGCGGCAAAGGCATCGGGTCTGGCGCGCGCGTCGAAATGGATGGAGATGTAATCGCCCGCCTCGGTCAGCATCCGCGCCTGACGGATGATGGCCTCAGGGTCTTTGTGGCAGAGCAGAATGAAGGCGATTTTGGCCATATCGGAAACGGTTTGCCTGCTTACTTGGTGATTGTTTACATCCTTAACCGTCAAGGACGCCTAAATAAACACGCTTTCTTTGATTATTTGAACGGGTTAGACAGGGTGAAAGCTGCGAAAAGTGGCGGCAAGGGTCGGAGGCAGGCAGATGGGCTTTCCCGGAACATGGATGACCGAGAGCGAGAGCGTGGTCTACCGCGTCGTGCCGAAATGCGCCTGCTCGACCATCGGCCAGATCATGTATTACTCGGATCACGGCAAGTTCTTCGACGGCGACATTCATGATGCGACGACAGGCCTGCACAAGTGGGCGATCGAGGACAGCCAGAAGATCATCTCGGCCAATGTGCGCACGCATACGAGCTATGCATTTACCTGCGTGCGCAATCCCTACACGCGGATTCTCTCGTCGTTCTTCGACAAGATCTGCGGCATCCAGCGCAACGGCAAGCGCTATCGCGGCAAGCTGGTGCCGACGATCATCCAGAAATATGGCATCGAGGTCGGCGGCGAGGACGGCAAGGAAGAGTTCGACCAGATCAGGAGCTTTCGCCGCTTCCTGCTGTTTGCCCGTGACACGATCCGGTGGAAACGGCCGATGGAGCCGGATATCCACTGGTCGGCCATGTCGGGTCATGTCTCGACCTTCATCGTCAATGGTGGGCGCTACAACAAGATTTTCTGGACCGAAAACTTCAACGAAGGCATGGCCGAGGTGCTCAAGGGGATCAAAACCCGGCACAAGGTTGACCTCAAGAAAATCCCCCGCTTCAACGAGTCCGAGGGCCACGGGCCGAAACGCGCCCATCCCGTCGAGGATTATTTCGATGATCTCTCGATGCATCTGGTCTACGAGATCTACAAGCGCGATTTCGAGATCTTCAAATACGATTTCGAAAACCCCGCCAACAAGATGCCTATCGGCGAAATCGACCTCCAGGAGGTGCATGCGAAGCTGGGAGAGTAAGCCCGGTCTTGCATTTCCCAGCGACTCGTCTAAAAGGCGCGCCAGACATGCGCGTGATGCCCGCTTCTCAGGCAAGAGCTGACGCCCCGATATGGGGGCGGGACTGGGTATACGCGCGACACGCATAAACAGAACCCAGAAAGGCTCGACACCCATGGCCAATACGCCCCAATCCGAAAAACGCGCCCGCCAGAGCGAAAAACGCTTTGCCGTGAACAAGGCGCGTCGCTCGCGCATACGCACCTTCCTGCGCAAGGTCGAAGAGGCGATCGCCTCTGGCGACAAGGAAGCCGCTGCAACCGCGCTGCGTCTCGCTCAGCCCGAACTCATGCGCGGCGTGACAAAGGGCGTGTTCCACAAGAACACCGCGTCGCGCAAGATGTCGCGTTTGGCATCGCGGGTGAAGGCGCTCGGCTGACATCTCGGCCAACCTCTTGAATCAAAAGGCACCGCCCGCGCGCGGTGCCTTTTTTCATTGTCGCATCGCTGCGCAAGCGAGAGATTCTTTTCTGTCCCGCCCTCTGTCAAGCGCATTGATGAGTTGTCGGAGCGCGCCCAAGGTTGCTAATTTCGAGCACGCGATTCACGCTTGGGGGGACAGGCCGCCGCGCAACGGAACCTTTGTCACGGGGACCTTGCGTAACATCGGGCATTAAAGCCCTGGTCTTGTCTAAATGAATTTCAGGGAAGGGACTCTTGCGGCCTGTGGGACGGGCTGTCATCGAGTGCTTTTTTCTGGAATGCTTGTGAAGGTCAGGTGGGTTTCCGTTGGCACCATGCCAGCGGACTACCTTTGCTTTGCCCCCTTTCCGTGAGCCGCCCAAACGGGACAAGGTGCATGTGACCGATGGTTGCGTGTGCCTCAACAGAGCAGCGGAATGGCAGAGATGACTTTGGAACAATGGGGCGAATTGAAGCGTCAAATATGTCAATCGGTGGGGCAAAACAACTTTCGCAACTGGATCGAGCCGCTTGAGTTTGCGACTGTCGACGACGGGGTTGCGACCTTCGCGGTGCCGACGACATTTCTCGGCAATTACGTGTCACAACATTACGGCGATCTTATCCTCTACCAGATCACGCGGGTTGATCCCAAGGTGCGCAAGCTCGATTTTCGGGTGGCCGCAAATTCGGTGGCGCGCCCCCGGCAGGCGGATCCGGCACCAAGCCCGGTGCGCAGCGATTCCCCCTTCAACTCTGCGCCGCTCGATGATCGTTTTCGCTTCGAGAGTTTCGTCGTGGGCAAGCCCAACCATCTCGCCCATGCCGCCGCGCGCCGTGTGGCCGAGGGTGGCGAGACCACGTTCAACCCGCTCTTCCTTTATGGTGGCGTTGGCCTCGGCAAGACCCATCTCATGCATGCCATTGCCTGGGAACTGACCGAGAAACAGCCCGGAACAAACGTCCTCTATCTGTCTGCGGAACAGTTCATGTATCGTTTCATCCAGGCGCTGCGTGATCGCAAGATCATGGATTTCAAGCAGATGTTCCGCTCTGTCGATGTGCTGATGGTGGATGACGTGCAGTTCATTGCCGGCAAGGACAGCACGCAGGAGGAGTTCTTTCACACCTTCAACGCGCTTGTCGACCAGAACAAGCAGATCGTGATTTCTGCGGATTGCGCGCCGGGCGACATCGCCAAGCTGGAAGACCGGATCAAGTCGCGGCTGCAATGCGGTCTCGTGGTCGATCTGCACCCGACCGATTATGAATTGCGGCTTGGCATTCTTCAGACACGGTTGGAGCGCCATCGCGAGCAATACCCCGATCTTGTGATGGAACCGGGCGTTCTGGAATTCCTCGCGCACAGGATCAACACAAATGTGCGTGTGCTTGAGGGGGCTTTGACGCGGCTTTTCGCCTTCGCTTCGCTGGTGGGCAAGCCGATCACGCAGGATCTGACGCAGGATTGCCTTGCCGACATGTTGCGCAGTTTCGAGCGCAAGGTCTCGATCGAGGAGATCAAGCGCAAGGTGGCCGATCACTATAATATCCGCCTGTCCGACATGGTCGGCCCGAAGCGCACGCGCTGCTATGCGCGTCCACGTCAGGTGGCGATGTATCTGTGCAAGCAACTCACCTCGCGCTCGCTGCCCGAAATCGGACGCAGCTTTGGCGGGCGGGATCATACCACCGTCATGCACGGGGTGCGCCGCATCGGCGAGTTGCGCGGCAAGGATGCCGAGATTGCCGACGATCTGGAACTGTTGCGCCGCGCCCTCGAAGGCTGAGCCGCGCGCCAGCCCTTGACGCCCCTTGCCATCCGGCTGAAAAGTCCAGAAAACACTTGAGCGGCGAGGGGAATTGGCTAACGTGCCCCTCCCGGCGCAAGACCGGCACCTGACAGGAGCGAGGGCATGAAATTCAGCATCGAACGGGGCACGCTGCTCAAGGCGGTCGCGCAGGCGCAATCGGTGGTCGAGCGGCGCAACACCATCCCGATCCTCGCCAACGTGCTGATCGAGGCCGAAGGCGACCGGGTGCAGTTCCGGGCCACCGATCTCGACATAGAGATTGTGGACAAGGCCCCGGCACAGGTGGAGCGCGCGGGCGCGACCACCGTTTCGGCCGTCCTGCTGCACGAAATCGTGCGCAAGCTACCCGATGGCGCGCTGGTCTCGATCTCCGAGGACAGCGCCTCGGGGCGGCTCACAGTGCAGGCGGGGCGCTCTAATTTCAATCTCGCCACCCTGCCCAGGGAAGATTTTCCGGTGATGGCGTCGTCGGAATACGCCTCGAATTTCTCGGCCCCTGCACCGGTGCTGCGGCGGCTCTTCGACAAGTCGAAATTCGCCATTTCGACCGAAGAGACACGCTATTACCTCAACGGCGTCTACATGCATGTGTCGGAGGCGGATGGCGGAAAGGTCCTGCGCTGCGTGGCCACCGATGGCCACCGTCTTGCCCGGATCGACGCCGAGTTGCCGGAAGGGGCGGCTGACATGCCGGGCGTGATCGTGCCGCGCAAGACGGTCGGCGAATTGCGCAAGCTTCTCGACGATGACGACATGAAGGTGGCCGTGTCGGTCTCGGAAACCAAGGTGCGCTTTGCCACCCCCGATATCACGCTGACCTCCAAGGTGATCGACGGCACGTTCCCCGACTACACCCGCGTGATTCCGCAGGGCAACACCAAGCGGCTGGAAGTGGACGCCGCCGAGTTCGCGCAGGCCGTGGACCGGGTGGCGACGGTAAGCTCCGAGCGTTCGCGCGCGGTGAAGCTCTCGCTTGACGAGGATCGTCTGGTGCTTTCGGTCAATGCCCCCGACAGCGGCGTGGCAGAGGAGGAACTGGCCGTGGCCTATGGCGACGAGCGGCTGGAAATCGGCTTCAACGCCAAATACCTGCTGGAAATCGCCAGCCAGGTGGACCGGGAGAATGCGGTGTTCTTCTTCAACTCTTCGGGCGATCCCACCCTGATGCGAGAGGGTAATGACACCACGGCGGTCTATGTCGTCATGCCGATGCGGGTGTAACCTCTGTCGGATGCCTCCGGCGGGAGTATTTTACGAACGATGAAGGGGCCGAGAATGCCCGGCCTTTCCGTGACAGAACTGAGCCTCTCGCATTTCCGCTCGCACAAATCCGCGCGGCTGGTGCTTGATGCGCGGCCCGTGGCCATCCATGGCCCCAACGGTGCGGGCAAGACCAACCTGATCGAGGCGGTGTCGCTCCTGTCGCCCGGGCGCGGGCTGCGGCGGGCGGCGGCGCAGGAGATGGCGCGGCGGCCCGAGGCGCTGGGCTGGAAGGTGACGGCGATCCTTCAGTCGCTGAATCAGGTGCACGAGGTCGAGATCGTGTCCGAGGGAGGCGCGGCGCGACAGGTGCGGATCGACGGCAAGGCCGCAAGCCAGCTTGCGCTTGGCCGCATCGCGCGGGTGCTCTGGCTGATCCCGGCGATGGACCGGCTCTGGATCGAGGGGGCGGACGGGCGCCGCCGGTTTCTTGACCGCATGACCATGAGCTTTTTTCCTGCCCATGCCGAGGCGATCCTGAGCTACGAGAAGGCCATGCGCGAGCGCAACCGCCTGCTCAAGGATCAGGTGCGTGACGCGCACTGGTATCTGGCGCTGGAGCGTCAGATGGCCGGGAGCGGCGCGGAAATCCACGCCAACCGGCGGCACGCGCTCGCCCTCATCACCGGCGCGCAGATGCAGGCGGAAACGGCCTTTCCCACCGCCGAACTGGAGTTGACCCAGACCGAGGGCGAGATGCCGCAGGGGGCGGACGACCTGCGGGAGGCGCTGGCCGAGAGCCGGTTTCGTGATCTGGCCGCCGGGCGCACGCTGGTGGGGCCGCACCGCGCCGACCTTTACGCTGTCTATGCCGCCAAGGGCGTGCCTGCCGCCGACTGTTCCACCGGCGAGCAGAAGGCGCTGCTTGTGTCGCTCATTCTTGCCAATGCGCGTACGCTGGCCCGCGATTTCGGCGCGCCGCCGATTCTGTTGCTCGACGAGGTGGCAGCGCATCTTGACGCCACCCGCCGCGCGGCCCTTTATGACGAAATCTGCGCCCTCGGTGCTCAGGCGTGGATGACCGGCACGGGTCCGGAACTGTTTTCCGAACTGGGCGCGCGCGCACAGCATATCCATGTGACCGAAAGCGATGGCACCAGCCGGATAGAGCCCCCGAGACCATGACCATCGCCGCTTTCGATCTCATGCTTTACGCCGCTGCCATGGCGGGGCTTTGGGCCGTGCCGGGGCCGGTCTGGGTGGCGCTTACCGCGCGCGCCCTTTCGGGCGGGATGGCGGGGGCATGGCCGCTGGCCGTGGGCGTGGCCTTGGGCGATCTGATCTGGCCGCTTTGCGCAATCCTTGGCCTTGCATGGGTCTTGTCGGTCTATGGCGATGCGCTGGAACTCATGCGCTGGGTCGCGGCGGGGGTGTTCATCGTGATGGGGGTGCTCCTGATCCGCAAACCCGCCCGCGCACCGGGCGCCGACAGCCGCATGACGCGGCCCGGCATCTGGGCCGGGTTCTCGGTCGGCATGGCGGCGGTGATCGGCAACCCCAAGGCGATCCTGTTCTACATGGGGTTCCTGCCGGGCTTTTTTGATCTGTCCTCCGTCACGGTGCCCGACATCGCGGCCATTCTCGCGGTTTCGGCCATCGTGCCGATGTTGGGGAACCTCGGCCTTGCCTTCTTTCTCGACCGGGCGCGCAGGCTCTTGCAGAGTCCGGCGGCCATTCGCCGGATGAACATGGCCTCTGGCGGGCTGCTCATTCTGGTGGGGATTGTCATTCCCTTCACCTGACCGTGTGGCACCGCAAAATATGGGGGAGGGCCGTGACATTCCCCCCCAGACTTCGTATAAAGTTCACAAAAATCCGAAGGAAAAACCGCATGTCCGAACCCGTCCGCGTGCCAGAGGAATATGGTGCCGATTCCATCAAGGTTCTCAAGGGGTTGGAGGCTGTCCGCAAGCGCCCCGGCATGTATATCGGCGATACCGATGACGGCTCTGGCCTGCATCACATGGTCTATGAGGTCGTGGATAACGGCATCGACGAAGCATTGGCCGGTCACGCCGATGCGGTCAACGTCACCATCCACGCCGATTCATCGGTGTCGGTCAGTGACAATGGCCGCGGCATTCCGGTGGATATCCACGAGGGTGAGGGCGTGTCGGCGGCCGAGGTCATCATGACCCAGCTCCATGCGGGCGGCAAATTCGACAGCAATTCCTACAAGGTTTCGGGCGGGTTGCACGGGGTTGGCGTCTCGGTCGTGAACGCGCTGTCGGAATGGCTGGAACTGCGCATCTGGCGAAACGGCAAGGAACATTACGCCCGCTTCGAGGGCGGCTTTACCGTGGAGCCGCTGCGCGTGGTGGGCGAGGCGCAGGGCCGCAAGGGCACCGAGGTGCGGTTTCTGGCATCTTTGGAGACCTTTTCCAATCTCGACTACAGCTTCGAGACGCTGGAAAAACGCCTGCGCGAACTGGCCTTTCTCAACTCGGGTGTGCGCATCATCCTGCGCGACGAGCGCCCCACCGAGCCGCTTACTTCGGAACTGTTCTACGAGGGCGGCGTCAAGGAATTCGTCAAATATCTTGACCGCCACAAATCCCCCGCCATGCCGGAACCGATCTTCATCACCGGCGAGCGCGACGAGATCGGCATCGAGGTGGCGATGTGGTGGAACGACAGCTACCACGAGACGGTGCTGCCCTTTACCAACAACATCCCGCAGCGCGACGGCGGCACGCATCTGGCCGGGTTTCGCGGCGCGCTCACGCGCACCATCAACAACTATGCCCAGACCACCGGGATCGCGAAAAAAGAAAAGGTGAGCTTTACCGGCGATGACGCGCGCGAGGGGCTGACCTGCGTGCTTTCGGTCAAGGTGCCCGATCCGAAATTCTCCAGCCAGACCAAGGACAAGCTGGTCAGTTCCGAGGTGCGCCCGGCGGTCGAGGGGCTGGTGAACGAGAAGCTGGCCGAATGGTTCGAGGAAAACCCGGCCATCGCCAAGATCGTCGTGAGCAAGATCATCGAGGCGGCCCACGCCCGCGAGGCGGCGCGCAAGGCGCGTGACCTCACGCGCCGCAAGAACCCGATGGACGTGAATTTCCTTGCCGGCAAGCTCAAGGATTGCTCAAGCAAGGACCCGTCCAAGACCGAGCTTTTCATCGTCGAGGGTGATTCGGCGGGTGGCTCTGCCCAGACCGGGCGCGACCGGGGCACACAGGCGATCCTGCCGCTCAAAGGCAAGATCCTCAATGTCGAGCGGGCGCGCTTTGACCGGATGCTGTCGAGCCAGGAGATCGGCAATCTGGTGATGGCGCTTGGCACCGGGATCGGGCGGGACGAGTTCGACATCTCGAAACTGCGCTATCACAAGATCGTTCTGATGACCGATGCCGATGTCGACGGCGCGCATATCCGCACGCTGCTGCTCACGTTTTTCTACAGGCAGATGCCCGAATTGATCGAGGGCGGATACCTCTATATCGCGCAGCCGCCACTCTTCAAGGTCGCGCGCGGCAAGTCCGAGGTCTATCTCAAGGACAAGCCGGCGCTGGAGGATTACCTCATTGCACAGGGCACGACCGACGCTGCGCTGCGGCTTGGCTCGGGCGAGGAGATCGCCGGACCGGATCTTGTCCGCGTGGTCGAAGAGGCGCGTCAGGCGCGGCGCATCCTCGAGGCCTTTCCGACGCATTTTCCCCGCCACATTCTCGAACAGGCGGCGATTGCCGAGGCGTTCCTGCCGGGGCGTGTCGATGGTGATCTACAGGGCGTGGCCGATGCGGTGGCGGCAAGGCTCGATCTCATCTCGAACGAATACGAACGCGGCTGGCAGGGCCGCCCGACACAGGATCACGGGTTGCGCCTGAGCCGCATGGTGCGCGGTGTCGAAGAGGCGCGCGTGCTTGACGGCCCGGTCCTGCGCGGCGGCGAGGCGCGGCGCATGGCGCAGATGACCGAAACGCTGCGCGAGGTCTATGCAGAGCCCGCCACGCTTGTCCGCAAGGACCGGAGTCAGCCGATTTACGGCCCGCTCGACCTCTTCGATGCGATCCTGAAAGAGGGTGAAAAGGGGCTGACGCTGCAACGCTACAAGGGTTTGGGCGAGATGAACCCCGGCCAGCTCTGGGAGACGACGCTTGACCCGGACGCGCGCACGCTCTTGCAGGTCAAGATTGACGATGTGGCCGAGGCCGACGACCTTTTCACCAAATTGATGGGCGATGTGGTGGAGCCGCGCCGCGAATTCATTCAGGACAATGCGCTCAACGTCGCCAATCTCGACTTTTGAGGCACGCTCGGCAAAACGCTTGATCCCTGCTGAATTCTGCCGCACCGTGTCACGGCACGCGCACCCGGAGCATGGGCGCGCGAAAGACAACGAACTTTGGGAGGAGTTCACATGCTTCATTTCAGCCGCCTGGCCGGTGCCGTCACTGCTGCGTTTTTCGTGGTCTCGCCCGCCCTGGCAGAAACCACGCTGCGCATAACGCTGCAACTGCCCATGACCAGCCATCTTGGCCAGAACCTCTTGGTGTTCAAGGAAGAGGTCGAGGCCAAGTCCGACATGAAGATCGAGATCTTCGACAGCGCGCAGCTTTATCGCGATGCCGAAGTGCCCGAGGCCGTGGGCTCTGGCGAGATCGAGATGGGCGTGGCCTCGCTCACCCGATACGTGGGCGAGATACCGGCGGTCGATATCTTCTACATGCCGTTCGTGCTGAACACCGAGGACAAGGTGCGGGCCGCCGTCGCCCCCGGCTCGACCGTGCGTCAGCCGATTGACGACGCCATCCGCGAGACCGGCGCGCATGTGCTCTGGTGGCAGGCCTATGGCGGCAACGTTCTTCTGAGCAAGGGAGCGCCGCTCAAAGGCCCCGAGGACATGAAGGGCCAGAAGGCGCGGGTGTTCGGCAAGTGGCTCGGGGAATGGGTCAAGGAACTGGGCGGCGCGCCGACCCTGATTTCCGGATCGGAGCAGTTTCTGGCCTACCAGCGCGGGACCGTCGACATCGGCATGACCGGGCTGTCCGGGGTCGTCTCGCGCAAGCTCTGGGAGGTGATGGACACGATCACCGTCGTGAACAATGCCGATATCGAGTTTCTCGTGATCATCAACGAGGATATCTGGGACGGGCTGACCGAGGCGCAGCGCGAGGTCCTGACAACGGCCGCGCGCAATGCCGAAACGGCGGTGCGGGACTACATGACCGAGTTCGAGATCAACGCCGTGGAACAGGCCAAGGCCAACGGCATGGCGGTGCATTTCCCGACCGACGCGGAGATTGACGCCTGGCGCGCCGCCTCTGCCCCGGTGATCGAGACCTGGCTCAAGGAAGCCGGGCCGCTTGGCCAGCAACTGCTTGACGCCGCAAGCCAGTTCTGAGCGCGATGCAGGCGATTGCCTCTCTTGTGGACCGGGCCTCCGACGGGTTGGCCCGGCTCTGCGGCTGGGCCTATTTCGTCGTGGGCCTGATGCTCGGCTATGAGGTGGTGGCGCGGTATTTCTTCACTGCGCCGACGATCTGGGCCGAGGAACTGTCGCGGCTGATCTTCGTCTTTGCGACGCTTCTGGCGGCGCCTGCCCTTCTGCGGCACAACCAGCATATCCGCGTGACCGCTCTGACCGCGCTGATGGGGGAGGGGGCGCAGCGTTTGATGCGGCTTATGGCATTGGCGGTGGTGATCCTGTTCTGCGTATTGCTGGTCTGGCACGGGATAGATGCGCCGCTCAATTCCTATGCGCGCGGGCGCACCTCCGGCTCGATGCTCGATATCCCGGCATGGTGGGCGCAATCGGCGGTGCCGCTTACCTTCGCGCTTGTGGGGCTTCAGGCCGCGCTCGAATTCCTGCGCTGCGCCATGGGCGCGCCGCTGCCCTCTGACGCCCCCCACCCGGAATAGCGCCCGTGCTCACAGTCATTCTCATTCTCGCCGCGCTCTTCGCGCTTCTGCTGATCGGGGTGCCGGTGGCCTTTGCCCTTGGGGGGCTTGGCATGGCGCTGCTCATCATCGGGGATTTCGCGCCCCGCATGGCGAGCACGGCGCTGCTGTCGTCACTCGACAGTTTCATCCTGATCGCCGTGCCGCTCTTTCTGCTGATGTCCAACGTGCTGTTGCGCGGTGGCGTGGGGCGCGACCTCTTCGCCGCCGTGCAGGCATGGGTGGGGCACTGGCCGGGGGGCCTTGCCGTGGCGACGGTGCTGTCCTGCGGTCTCTTTGCCGCCATTTCCGGCTCGTCGGTTGCCACGGCGGGGACCATCGGTGCCGTCGCCATTCCGGAGATGACAAAGCGCGGCTATCCGCGCAGCTTCGTCTTTGGCCTGCTGGCGGCGGGGGGAACGCTCGGCATTCTCATTCCGCCCTCGATCATCCTCATCGTTTACGGGGTGATCACCGAAACCTCGATCCTGGGGCTGTTTCTGGCCGGAATCGGGCCGGGGCTTTTGCTGATGACGCTCTTCATCCTCTATTCCATGCTTTATGCGCGGCTCTCGCCCCGGTATCAGACCATGCCCCGTGCCGGGTGGGAGGAGCGGCGCAGCACGGGCCTGCGCGCCCTGCCGACGATGGGGCTGGCGATGGTTGTGATCGTGGGGATTTATGCGGGCTGGTTCACGCCGACCGAGGCCTCGGCCATCGGTTTCATCGGGGCGCTGTTCCTGACTTTCGTCGTGTTGCGCTCGATCGACCTCGCGGGGCTTCGGCTGGCCGTGATGGACAGCATGCGCGCCTCGGCCGCGATCCTTCTGATCGTGGCGGGGGCCAAGGTTTTCGGCAAGGCCATCGCGCTCTGGCGCATTCCGCAGGATGTGTCGGGCTTCATTACCGCCAATGTCGATACGGTGGGCCTTTTCATCGTGGCGATCGGCTGCACCCTGCTGCTCATGGGCCTTTTCATGGAGGCGCTGTCGATGATGCTCATCATGATGCCGGTGCTGGCGGGCGCGGTCGCGGCCCTCGGGATTGATCCGATCTGGTTCGGCATCTTCTTCGTGCTGATGGTGGAATGCGCGCTGATCACGCCGCCCGTGGGCCTCAACCTCTATGTCATTCAGGCCATCGGGCGCGCCACGCTGGGTGAGGTGGCGCGTGGTGCGGCACCGTTCGTCGCGCTCATGCTCCTGACCGTGTTCATCATCTACTGGGTCGAGGATATCGTTCTATGGCTTCCAAGGGTTCTCTGAGTGCCGCCGCGCGGTTGCGCGCGCGGCTTGGGACCGGCGCATTGCTGGTCACGCCGTCCTGCGGCGATGCGCTCTCGGCGCGGCTGATCGAGCAGGCGGGGTTCGACGCGATGTTCATGTCGGGCTTTGCCGTCTCTGCGCACCGGATCGGCGCGCCCGACGCGGGGCTGATCTCCTATGGCGAGATGCGCGATGCGGTGCGCGATATCTGCGCCGCAACGTCGATCCCGGTGCTGGCCGATGGCGATACCGGCTATGGCAACGCGATGAATGTGCGCCGCACCGTGGCGGGCTATGCGCGCGCGGGTGCTGCGGCGGTGATGATCGAGGATCAGCTTGCGCCCAAACGCTGCGGCCACACGCGCGGCAAGCTGGTGGTGGACCGTGCCGAGGCGGTGGACCGTATCCGCGCCGCCGCCGATGCGCGAAACGAGGCCGAAAGCGACATCCTGATCATCGCGCGCACCGATGCGCGCCATACCCACGGGATCGACGAGGCGCTGTGGCGCGCCGAGGCGTTTCACAAGGCGGGGGCCGACATTCTCTTTGTCGAGGCCCCCCGCGACGAGGCCGAGATGCGCCGCATCTGCACCGATCTGCCCGGTTGGAAGATGGCCAACATGGTCGAGGGCGGGGATACGCCGGTGCTGACGCCGACCGTTCTGGCCGAGATCGGCTATCACCACGCGGCCTTTCCGCTTACCCTGATGTCGGCGGCGATGCGCGCCATGTGCGAGGCGCTGGAGGCGTTCAAGGCGGGTCACCTGCCCGAGAGGCTCATGCCCTTTGGCGAATTGCGCTCACGGGTGGGGTTTGATGCGTATTACGAGAGCGAGGCCCGCTATGCGGGCCGTCGCGATCTTGACTGAAGGTCTGCGCGGCGCTCAGTAATAGCCGTATTGGTTAAGGCAATTGTCCCTGTAGATCGTGCCGTGATGACCGCCGACCCGTATCGCGCAGGCCGAGGGCAGGGCGGCATGATCATAATCATACCGGTAGAGGCAGTTGCCGGAATAGCCCGAGCGATGGCCGCTATGGACACGGCATTGGCCGGGCAGGTTCACGCGCCGGTGATGGCCGCCGCGATAGTCGTCGCCACGATAGTTGCTCCCGCGCGAGACGTGATGCCCGCCCCGGCTGCGATGGCTGTCATTGGCGATGGCCGCTCCGACAAGCCCGCCAAGCACAAGCCCGCCGAAGAGATATCCCGCTTCATTGCTGGCGGCGGCAGGGGTGGTGGTGGCGACCCCGAGGGCGAGCGCGGCAGCACTCAGGGTCGCGGTGAAACGGGGAAACAGGGTCATGGTCGGCACCCTCCCGGATCACTTGCCGTCATGGCGGTAGCGGCCCCCGGCATGGCCGTAGCCACGATTGCCGTAATAGGGGCGATAGGCATTGCCGCGATGCGACCGATATCCGTCATTGCGGTGGCTGCGATACCCATAGGCGTTGCCGCGAGGGGGCCGGGGCGCATAGTAACCTTGCCCGCGATTGTGACGCGGCGCGTAGTAGCCCTGGTCACGATGATGATTCCGCGAGACATGGCCACGATTGTGGTTCTTGTTGCGATCCGAGGCGAGCGTGGCCCCGACGATGGCGAGCGCCGCAACACCGGCGACGATGGCTGCCGTTTCACCGCGATCACGGGCCTGGGCGGGGGCGGAAAAGCCGGTCGCGGCCAGTGCGGCGGCGGCGACGAGGGCGATGAGTTTGCGTGTCATGTGTTGTCCTTTCGGGTTGCGAGCAGTCTCCTGAGCAGCGCCTGTCCGATCCGTGTCGGCGCTGTCCCGATCAAGCTGGGTGCCGCCGCCGGGACAGGCAATATCGCCCCCATGATATCGGATAACGCCGCACTTCGGGGTCATATCGTGTCACGGGATATTGAATAGCCGTGGGCCATCGCGCATCTTGCAGCCATGACACGCATCCTTCGCCCCCTCGCCCTGGTTCTGGCTCTCTCGCTCACCGCACAGGCAGCCCATGCCGCCTGTCAGGTCGAATACAAGGCCAAGCGCGACAAGCCGTTCGAGCTTTTCTATAACGTGACCACGGTCAACGCGCCCTGTTCGGCGGCTGAGGGTGCCTTGCGCGCGCAACTGGCGCGGCAGGGGTTGACCCTGCTCAAGATCATGTCGAAAAAGGAAAAATAAGCGTGGCTATAACGGAGGGTGAGCGGTGCGCGGTCTGACAGCCACAGCCGCCGAAATGCGCCGTTCCGGCAATCGCCTCGTGGTGATCGGCGTCATCTCGATTGTCGCGATCCTCGGCCTTGCTGCGGTGTTCCTGTTCCTGACCCTGCCTGACGGCAACGCCTTCAACGCGCGGGTGGAGCGGATATTCATCGAGAACGACGCGCTGACCGGCGAAGGCGAGATCAAGCTTCTGGAAATCCTCGCGCTTTCGGGCACGGCGTTCTCTGAAACACTTGTCAGTTACCGGATGGTCATGTTCGTGCTGCTGATCTTCGCCACGGCGCTTCTGGTCGCCTCGTTGGTGTTTCTGGTGATGCTGGTGGCACTCAACCGCCGTATGGCGCAGATCGAGCGCGCGGGTATTCAGGTTGCCTCATTGCACATCAGCCGCGAGGAAAAGACCGTCTATCTCAACGACATGGCCTTTCGGCTGACCGAGGCCGCCATCGAGACGCTGAGCGTTCTGGCCGAGGCACGGCTTGACGACGATGTGCTGAGCGGGGCCGAAATCGAGGCGATGATATCGGGACGCCGCCCCGAGGATTGCGAAGAGGCCGCAGGCGCCACGCGCATCAAGCGGTTGCGCGACGCGCTCGGCAATCAGCTTGTCACCGAATTGCTGGTCAAGAACATCGCCCGGCGCGGCTATGTGCTGGCGGTCGACAAGGGCACGATCCGGGTGGAATAGGCCCTTAGCAATTGCATGAGACGTGCTTTCGCCTACTCTCCGCAGACGCAGGAGATGAATCGGGGAGAAGATCATGGGCTGGATGAAGGACGAAACCGGGCTGGAGAAATGCGCGGCCAACCATGTTGCCCTCACGCCGCTGTCGCATCTGCGGCGCGCGGCGCATGTCTATCCCGACCGGCTTGCCATTGCCTATCACGGCCACCGCAAGACCTATGCCGAGTATCACGCGCGGGTCTCGCAACTGGCCTCGGCGCTGGTGGGTATCGGCATTCAGCCGGGCGATGTGGTGGCCACGATCCTGCCCAACATCCCCGCGCATTGCGAGGCGCATTTCGGGGTGCCCGCTGCTGGCGCGGTGCTCAATGCCATCAATACGCGGCTCGAGGCCGACACCATCGCCTATATCCTCGACCATGGCGAGGCGCGCGTGGTGCTCTGCGATACTCAATTCCTGCCCGTGCTCGATGCAGCCCTCGGGCTGATGGAGAACCCCCCGCCCGCGATCATCGAGGTTCCCGATGACGAGGCGGGCGTTCACGCCCATTCCGAGTATATGACCTACGAGGATTTTCTTGCCACCGGAGATCCCGAATTCGACTGGATCCTGCCCGAGGATGAGTGGGAGAGCCTTGCGCTCAACTATACCTCCGGCACCACGGGGCGGCCCAAGGGCGTGGTCTATCACCATCGTGGCGCCTATCTGATGACCATGGGCACCGTGGTCAGCTGGGAATTGCCGCGCTATCCCAAATACCTCACCATCGTTCCGCTCTTTCACTGCAACAACTGGAACCATGTCTGGCTGATGCCGGTTGTGGGCGGCACTGTCGTGTGCTGCCGCGACATCACGGCGCGCGCGATCTATGACGCCATCGCCGATGAGGGGGTGACGCATTTCGGCGGCGCGCCCATCGTGCTCAACATGATCGTCAATGCGCGCGACGAGGACCGCCGCGCCTTCGATCACATTGTCGATGTGTTCACCGCAGGGGCCCCGCCCCCCGCCGCCACCCTCGCCGCGATCGAGCCCCTGGGTTTCAAGGTCACACAAGTCTACGGCCTGACCGAAACCTATGGCCATGTCACCGAATGCCTGTGGAACGCCGAGTGGGATGCGCTGCCCGATGACGACCGCTATGCCATCAAGGCGCGGACCGGCATCCTCATGCCGATGATGGAAGAGATCACCGCGCTCGACCCCGAGACGATGGAGCAGATCCCGATGGACGGGGAAACCCTTGGCGAGATCATGATCCGGGGCAATTCGGTGATGAAAGGCTATCTCAAAAACCCGACGGCCACCCAGGAGGCGTTTCGCGGCGGCTGGTTCCATTCCGGCGATATCGCGTTTCAGCATCCCGACGGCTATCTCAAGATCGCCGACCGCGCCAAGGACATCATCATCTCGGGCGGCGAGAATATTTCCTCGGTCGAGGTGGAGGGCGTGCTGATGCGTCACCCAGCCGTTCTGCTCTGTGCCGTGGTGGCCAAACCGGATGAGAAATGGGGCGAGGTGCCCTGCGCCTTTGTCGAGTTGAAGGACGGGGCCGAGGCAACCGAGGCCGAGATCATCGCCTTTGCCCGCGAACGCCTTGCCGGGTTCAAGACGCCCAAGGCGGTGGTGTTTCAGGACCTGCCCAAGACCTCGACCGGCAAGATCCAGAAATTCGAACTTCGTCAGACCGCGCGGGACATGTGACCGCGCGGGCGGCCGCCATGCCTATCCGCCGCAGATCCCCTGAAGCCGGATCCAGTCGGCATCGCTCAGCACGGCCGGCGGGGTCGTGCCCGTCGGGTAGGGGTCGGCCTCGATCAGGCCGAGAACCGTCTCGCCGGTCATGTCGCGCGCATAGGCATAGGGGGCGGCAGGCACCTGCCAGCGGGCAAATCCTTCGAGCAGCACCGCATCCGGCAGGGGCGCGGGCGCCGATTTCAGCAGGTTTTCAGCATAGGCGGCAAGGCTTGCGTCGCTGATCTGCCCGGTTGCCATCAGGCGCAGCACTTCCCGAAACCCCGCCTCCGACAACAGGCGGTCAAGCGGGTCGCGCCTCTCGGCGCGCAGATGTGCGGCGATGATATGGCCTGCCACCACATCCGCCGTGTCATGATCTTCAACCAGCGGGGCACGGATAAGGATCGTCCCGCCGGGCAGGCGCAGCGCATCCGCCACACCGCTTCGCACCACCGCAAGCCGTGCGCGCCCGTTGCGGGGCGGCAGGCGGCGTTCCAGAGCGGCAAGCGCCGCCGCACCGCCCTGCGCACGGCAGGGGGGACCGGTGACGCTCTGAATATGACCCATCAAGGCCTGCCCGATCTCGGCGCGTTTGACCGCTGGCACCACGCGAAGCGCATGCTCCCGCGCCGCACCGGGGAGCCAAAGCCCCACCACGAGCATGACCGTCACGAGGCTTGCCAGCACACCGTAAAGCCGCAAACGTCCGGGGCGGGGCCGCTGCCGGTCGATGGCGGCGCGCAGTTTCTCGATGGCGGTGATCATCTCGGCTTCGTCGCCGGCAAGTTCCAGCACCTCGTCGGGATCGCCGTCCGGATGGTAGAGCGCGGGCAGCGTGCCGGGATTGGCGCGGGCAATGGCGGCCAGCGACCAGTGCGCCTTGACCCGGTCGCGCATGTCGGTGATGGTCAGCGTTGCCTCGCCCACGGACACGACCACGTCGATGCGCTGCGCCTCGGCGTCAGCCCGCCAGAGACCTGATGCCTCGAGCCGCTGATATTTGCTGAGTGCCGTTTTTGCCATGGGCTGCCCTGCCTCGTTGCCCGTGACGATAGCACGGTTGCGCGCGGGGCGGCAATCGCTCGACGCGGGGCGGCAGCGCGGCTAGAAAGGGCGCAGAAAAGGAGCGCCACCATGAAGATCGCCACTGCCGCCTATCCGCTCGATGTTCTGGGCACTTGGGCCGATTATACCGCGAAACTCTCCGCCTGGGTGGCGGATGCCGCAGCACAAGGCGCGGATCTGGCGGTGTTTCCCGAATATGGCGCGATGGAACTGGCCACGCTTCAGGGGCCGGAGGTGGCGGCGGATCTGGAGCGCTCGCTGCATGCGGTCTCCTCGGTGATGGGCGATGTGGGCGATCTCCATGCCGAGCTTGCCACGCGCCACCGCCTGCACATTCTCGGGGCCTCGGCCCCGGTCTTTGATGCGGCCATCGGGCCGCGCCCCGTCAACCGCGCCACGCTCTATGCGCCCTCGGGGGCGCGTGCCCATCAGGACAAGCAGATCATGACCCGCTTCGAGCGCGAGGAATGGTTTGTCGCCCCCGGCGGGCCGCTGCGCCTGTTCGACACCGCGCTTGGCACCATCGGCATCCTGATCTGCTATGACAGCGAATTCCCGCTTCTGGGACGCGCACTTGCCGAGGCGGACCTCCTGCTTGTGCCGTCCTGCACCGAGGCGCTGACGGGCTATTGGCGGGTGCGCATCGGGGCGATGGCCCGCGCGCTTGAGGCGCAGTGCATAAGCGTCATGGCCTCGACCGTGGGTGAGGCCCACTGGTCGCCTGCCGTCGATACCAATACCGGCATGGGCGGCATATTCGGGCCGCCCGATACCGGCTTTCCGCCCACGGGCGTTCTGGCCGAGGGCGTGCTCAACCGCCCCGGCTGGACCGTGGCGGAGGTGGACCTTGGCCGCGTTGCCCATGTGCGCGCCGATGGGGTCGTGCTCAATCGCCGCCACTGGGCCGATCAACAGGGTCGTGACGGTGCGGCCATAGTTGAGCGCTTGCGCTGATTAGACCTTGAAAATCGCGGGGAAGAGGCGCATTTACTGGCGCGGTCCGCAATCATGGCGGGCTGCGATTGCAAGGAGAGACCATGGCCAAGGAAGACACGCTCGAATTTCCCGGTGTCGTCAAGGAACTCCTGCCGAACGCGACATTCAGGGTCGAGCTTGAGAACGGCCATGAGATCATCGCACATACGGCAGGAAAAATGCGCAAGAACCGGATCCGCGTTCTGGCGGGCGACAAGGTTCAGGTGGAAATGACCCCCTACGATCTGACCAAGGGCCGGATCAACTATCGCTTCAAGTAAGCGCGGACTCATGCAACTGATCCTCGGTTCGGGCAGCCCGCGCCGCCGCGATTTGCTGGCGCAATTGGGCGTGATCCCGGACGCGATCCGCCCGCCCGAGATCGACGAGACCCCGCGCAAAGGCGAGTTGCCCCGCCCCTATTGTGTGCGCATGGCGTTTGAGAAGGCGCAGGCGACCGAGGCGGGGCCGGATGACATCGTGCTCGCTGCCGATACCACCGTCGCCATGGGCCGCCGTATCCTCGGCAAGCCCGAGAGCGCGGGCGAGGCGGCGCAGTTTCTTCATGCCCTGTCGGGGCGCCGTCACCGCGTCATTACCGCCGTTGCCATTCGACGGGGCGCGCGCCTGTGGGAGCGCGACGTGCTGAGTGCCGTGAAGCTCAAGCGCCTCTCTGACGAGGAAATCAACGCCTATCTTGCCTCTGGCGAATGGCAGGGCAAGGCAGGCGGTTACGGTATTCAGGGCCTTGCCGGGGCGTTCGTGCCATGGATTTCGGGCTCTTTCACAGGTATTGTCGGCCTGCCGCTTGCCGAGACGGCGGGCCTTCTGACTGCCGCAGGCTATCCGCTCTGGAAGGACCGGTCATGACCACCATAGCCCTCGATCATCTGAATGGCCGCGAGGCGGCGGCGCTGCTGATTGGCGGCAGGCTGGATGATCTCCTGATCGACAGTGACACGCCGCGCCCCGGCACGATCTATCGCGCCATCGCCGACCGCCCGGTGAAGGGGCAGGGCGGCATGTTCCTGCGCACGCCCGACGGCTCGGCCTTTCTGCGGCAGGTCAAGGGCCTCGCCCCCGGTCAGGCGCTTCTGGTGCAGATCACCGGCCATGCCGAACCGGGCAAGGCGATCCCGGTCACGGCGCGCGTGCTCTTCAAGAGCCGCTATGCCATCGTCACCCCCGACGCGCCCGGCCTCAACATCTCGCGCGCCATCAAGGACGAGGAAGAGCGTCTGCGCCTGCACGAGATCGCCCATGACGAGATGGGGGAGGGGGCCATGGGCCTCATTCTGCGCTCGGCCTGCGAGGGGGCGGCCGATGAGGCCATCGCCGAGGATATCCGCGCCATGCGCGATCTGGCGCAGGCGGTTCTGGCCGATGCGGGCGGGCGTGAGCCGGAAAAACTGGTCGAGGGCGACGGTCCGCACGCGCTTGCGTGGCGCGACTGGCCGGAGCCGAATGAGCTGGCCGAGGCGCAGGGCAGTTTCGCCGCGCATGGCGTGCTCGATGCGCTGGACGCACTGCGGGGACCGGAGGTGCGACTCTCCGGCGGGGCCTTGGCCTATATCGAGCCGACGCGCGCGCTGGTGGCGGTGGATGTGAACACCGGCCCCGATACGAGCCCCGCCGCCGGGCTCAAGGCCAATATCGCGCTGGCGCGCGAATTGCCCCGGCAATTGCGCCTGCGCGGCCTTGGCGGGCAAGTCGTGCTCGATCTGGCACCCATGCCCAAGAAGGACCGGCGCGTGTTCGAGGACGCGCTGCGCGCCGCCTTCCGCCGCGACGAGATCGAGACGGTGCTGGCGGGCTGGACCCCGCTTGGCCATTACGAATTGCAGCGCAAGCGGGCACGTGTGCCGCTGACGGACGTTATGGGCTGACCGATCAGGAAAGGGCGTCGCCCGCCCCCATTTCGGGGTGAGCGGCCAGAAAACGACACCGGTCGCAAACACGACAGACAGCGATGCGCGATTCGGCTTTCCTCAGCGGCGAGGAGAGCATGATGGACCCACGCAGCAAGATCGCACTTGTGATCCGCACCATAGGGGCGGAGCGGGGCCGCGCCGCGCGGGGGCGGCCTGTGCCCGCCTGATTGCGTTGCCCTTTCCTCGTCTCTCACAGGATTTTCCAGACCATGACAGCCCCTGCCCCGCGCCGCACCGGCGGCCGCGCCGCCCGGCGCGAAGCCCGTGCCAATCCGCTTGCCGACATTCTGCGCCCGGTGCGCCCCGGCCTTGAGGGCGGTCTCTATCGCCCGCTTTCCCAGGCGCAGATGGACCGCATCCATGCTGCCGTTCTCGACGCGCTCGAACAGATCGGCCTTGCCGACGCGCCGCCCTCCGGGGTTGCTTACCTGACCGGCGCGGGCGCCGTGCAGGGCGCGGACGGGCGCATCCGCTTTCCGCGCGCGCTGATCGAGGACACGATCGCCCGCGCCAACCGCGAGATCACGCTTTTCGGACGCGATCCGGGCCACGACATGACCCTCTCGGGCAGCCGCGTGCATTACGGCACGGCGGGAGCGGCGGTGCATCTGGTGGATGTGGCCACCGGCAGCTATCGCGAAAGCACCGTGCAGGACCTGCACGACGCCGCGCGCATCGCCGACACGCTCGACAATATCCATTTCGTGCAGCGGCCCATGGTCTGCCGCGACATTCCCGACAACCGCGAGATGGACCTCAACACGCTCTATGCGTGCTGCGCGGGCACGACCAAGCATGTCGGCACCTCCTTCACCGAGGTGGGCTTTGTCGCCGACGCCTTCGAGATGCTGCACCTGATCGCAGGCGGCGAGGACAAGTGGCGCGAGCGGCCTTTCGTCAGCAATTCCAACTGTTTCGTTGTGCCGCCGATGAAGTTCGCCACGGAATCCTGTCTGGTGATGGAGGCCTGTATCGCGGGCGGGATGCCCATCCTGCTGCTTTCGGCGGGTCAGGCGGGCGCCACCGCCCCTGCCCCCATCGCGGGCGCCATCGTGCAGGCCACCGCCGAATGTCTGGCCGGGCTGGTCTATGTCAACGCGGTCAAGCCCGGCCATCCGGCAATCTTCGGCACCTGGCCCTTTGTCAGCGACCTGCGCACCGGCGCGATGTCGGGCGGGTCGGGCGAGCAGGCGCTGCTGACGGCGGGTTGCGCGCAGATGCATCACTATTACGGGCTGCCCGGCGGCGCGGCGGCGGGGATCGCCGATGCCAAGCTGCCGGACATGCAGGCGGGATGGGAACAGGCCACCTCGAACGTGATGGCGGGGCTGTCGGGGCTCAACATGGTCTATGAGGCCGCAGGGATGCACGCCTCGCTCTTGGGCTTCTGCCTCGAATCGCTCATTCTGGGCGACGATCTGATCGGGCAGGCGCTCCGATGCGCGCGCGGAATCGAGGTGGACGAGGACACGCTCAGCCTCGAGGTGATCCGCGCCGCCTGCATCGGGGGCCCTGGCCATTATCTCGGCGCGCCGCAGACGCTGGCGCGGATGCAGAGCGATTACCTCTACCCTGTCTGCGCCAATCGCGCCTCGCCCAAGGAATGGGTCGAACAGGGTCAGCCCGACCTGATCGCCACCGCCACGGCGAAAAAAGAGCGCATCCTTGCCACCCGTGCGCCCGCCCGGTTTGACCCGGACACCGATGCGGCGATCCGCGCGCGGTTCAGGATCCATCTGGGGGCATGACCGCCGTTTGCCGCGCCCTGTGAACCGGGGCGCGGCAGAGCGCCAACGTGGCTATTCCTGCGCGGCGGCGTAGGCGGCTTCGCGGTCGGCATAGTCGCGCGGTTCGCGCGGCGGTCGGCCGATCACCTCTTTCAGGTCGTCCAGCTCGATGAAGTTGTCGGCCTGACGGCGCAGCTCGTCCGAGATCATCGGCGGCTGGCTGCGGATTGTGGAGACCACGGAGACGCGCACGCCTTGCCGCTGAAGGCTCTCGACAAGCGGCTTGAAATCGCCATCGCCGGAGAAGAGCACGATATGATCCACGCGCGGGGCAAGCTCCATCGCGTCGACCGCAAGCTCGATATCCATGTTGCCCTTGACCTTGCGGCGGCCCTGGCTGTCGGTGTATTCCTTGGCGGGTTTGGTCACCATGGTGTAGCCGTTGTAGTGCAGCCAGTCCACGAGCGGGCGGATGGGCGAATACTCTTCATTGTCCAGCAGCGCTGTATAGTAGAACGCGCGCAACAGCTTGCCCCGGCGCATGAACTCGCTGCGCAGAAGCTTGTAGTCGATGTCGAAGCCGAGAGCCTTGCCAGCGGCGTAGAGGTTTGAGCCGTCGATAAACAATGCCAGACGGTCGTCCTTGTAAAACATCGGAAATGTCCTTTCAAATAGGTCTGCCTCGCCTTGGGTGCATGAGTGGTGTGAGTGGGTCGCACCGAAAGGCTGGGTGCCAGAGGTAAGATGATGGCAAATTTCATGCAAGACCATGAATGGTCACAAAAGGATAGGTTGCACGGCATGGCCGATCAACTCTGCTTGATAGCGCTCGGTGGAAATCTGCCGTCGGGGGTGGGTGGGCCCGAGGAGACGCTTTGTGCCGCGTTGCGGCATCTGGAGGCGGCGGGCGCGATGGTCGGGGCGGTGAGCGGATTTTACAGCACACCGGCATTTCCGCCCGGATCGGGACCCGGGTTTGTCAACGCCGCCGCCGCGATGCGGGTGGACGGGACGCCCGAGGCGGTGCTGGCGCTTTTGCACGCGACCGAGGCCGCCTTTGGACGCGACCGCGAGACACGGTGGGGACCGCGCACGCTCGATCTCGATCTTCTTGCCATCGGCGACCGGGTTTTGCCCGACGCGGCCACCCATGCGAAGTGGCGGGCACTCGATGTCACGGAACAACAGGCGCGCGCGCCCGAGCGGCTGATCCTGCCGCATCCGCGGCTGGAGGATCGCGCCTTTGTTCTCGTGCCGCTGGCGGATATCGCGCCGGACTGGCGGCATCCCGTGTCCGGGCGCACGGTGCGCGAGATGCTGGCGGCGCTGCCCGAGAGCGCGCGCAAAGAGGTGGTGCGCCGCGCGATTCCGCGCTTGTAAATTCCCTGCCAAGGCCCTAAGTGGAGGGCTTCCGATCCAAAGCCCGTAAACTGCCCGGAGGTCGCATGGCCCGCGTAACCACAGAAGACTGCGTCGACAAGGTGCCGAACCGCTTTGAACTGGTGATGCTGGCCGCTCATCGGGCGCGAGAGATTGCCGCCGGTGCCGCGCTGACCGTGGACCGCGACAATGACAAGAACCCGGTTGTGGCCCTGCGGGAGATCGCGGACGAGACACAATCGGCGGATGACCTGCGCGAACGTCTGATCGAATCCAATCAGACCCAGATCGAGGTGGACGAGCCCGAGGATGATTCCATGGCGCTTCTGATGGGGTCCGAGCCGGATCGCCCGGAAGCCGATGACATGTCCGAGGAAAAGCTTCTGCGTGCCCTCATGGAAGCGCAAGGTCAGGGCTGAGGCCCCGGCCCGTTCAGCGCAAGGCGGGGCGCCTCTGACCGATGATCGCCGTTGACGACCTCATCACTCTGGTGCGCCATTACAATCCGAAAACGGACGAGTCCCTTATTCGCGCCGCCTACGCGTTCGGCAGTGCCATGCACGAAGGCCAGATGCGCCATTCCGGCGAGCCGTATTTCACCCATCCCGTCGCGGTGGCCGCGATTCTGACCGAGCAGCGGCTGGACGATGCCACCATCGTGACCGCGCTCTTGCATGACACGGTGGAGGACACCAAGGCCTCCTATGCCATGGTCGAGGAGAAGTTCGGCCATGACATCGCCGAACTTGTCGATGGCGTGACCAAGCTCACCAATCTGCAACTCGGCAGTTCCGAGACCAAGCAGGCCGAGAATTTCCGCAAGCTCTTCATGGCGATGTCGCGCGATCTGCGGGTGATTCTCGTCAAGCTGGCGGACCGGCTGCACAACATGCGCACGATCAAGGCGATGCGCCCCGAGAAGCAGGCGCAGAAGGCGCGCGAGACGATGGATATCTATGCACCGCTGGCCGGGCGCATGGGGATGCAATGGATGCGCGAAGAGCTGGAGGATCTGGCCTTTCGCGTGCTCAACCCCGAGGCGCGGGCCAGCATCATCCGCCGCTTCATCACCCTGCAACGCGAAACCGGGGATGTGGTCGAGCGGATCACCAGCGACATGCGCGCCGAGCTTGACCGGGCAGGGCTGGAGGCCGAGGTGTTCGGGCGCGCCAAGAAGCCCTATTCGATCTGGCGCAAGATGCAGGAAAAGGAGATGGGATTTTCCCGTCTCTCCGACATCTACGGCTTTCGCATCATCACCCGGTCAGAGGCCGATTGCTACGCCGCGCTGGGCGTGATCCATCAGCGCTGGCGCGCGGTGCCGGGGCGGTTCAAGGATTATATCAGCCAGCCGAAATCGAACGGCTATCGCTCGATCCACACCACGGTTTCGGGGCGTGACGGCAAGCGGGTCGAGGTGCAGATCCGCACCCGCGCCATGCACGATGTGGCCGAGACGGGCGTGGCGGCGCATTGGTCCTACCGCGACGGGGTGCGCTCCGAGAACCCCTTTGCTGTCGATCCGGCGCGCTGGATTTCGTCGATGAGCGAGCAGTTCGACGCCGAGGAGGATCACGAAGATTTCCTCGAGGCGGTCAAGCTCGAGATGTATGCCGACCAGGTCTTTTGCTTCACACCCAAGGGCGACGTGGTCAAGCTGCCGCGCGGGGCGACGCCGATTGACTTCGCCTATGCCATCCACACGCGGATCGGCCATGCCTGCGTGGGTGCCAAGGTGGATGGGATGCGCGTGCCGCTGTGGACGCGGGTCAAGAACGGGCAGTCGGTCGAGGTCATCGTCGCCGACGGGCAGACGCCGCAGGCCACATGGCTTGATATCGCCACCACAGGCAAGGCGCGTTCGGCCATTCGCCGCGCGCTGCGCGAGCTGGATCGCGACCGCTATATCAAGCTGGGGCGCGAGCTGGCGCGCTCGGCTTTCGAGCATGTTGGCAAGAAGGCCACCGACAAGGCGCTGGAGACGGCCGCGCGCACGTTGCGGCTGCGCAGCGCCGATGAGGTTCGTGCGCGTCTTGGCAGTGCCGAATTGACCGCGCAGCAGGTCTTGCGCGCGGTCTATCCCGATCTGACCCCGAGCGAGGGGGCCGAGGTGGCCCGCGAGCGGGCGGTGATCGGCCTTGGCGCGGATCAGGGCTTTGACCGGGCGCGCTGTTGCCAGCCCCTGCCGGGCGAGCGCATCGTCGGCATTACTTTTCGCGGTCAGGGCGTGGTGATCCATGCCATCGACTGCGAAACATTGTCGCGCTACGACAGCCAACCCGAGCGCTGGCTGGACCTGAACTGGCACACCGGCAAGCATCCGGCGGCCTATGATGTCACGCTCGACCTGACCATCGGCAACGATGCCGGTGTTCTGGGACGTATTTGCACCTTGATCGGCGAGCAGAAGGCCAATATCTCCGACCTGATGTTCGTGGATCGGAAACCCGATTTTTACCGCCTTCTGATTGATGTCGAATTGCGCGATGCCGAGCATCTGCACAGCGTTCTGTCGGCGCTTGACGCCGAAGCGGACGTGGCAGCCGTGGAACGCTATCGTGACCCATCCCGTTCCGGGGACAAGCGCGAGGAAGCCTGAGCCGTGATTTTCCGGCGTCGAGACAAGCGGCCATGGTGGCGGATCGTCGTCGAGTTCATCTGGCCGCGTGGCGGCTGGGGGCGGGCGTTCACCTATGTCAAGCACCGCCTGCACAGGCTTCCTGACCCGCCCGACCGGATCGCGCGGGGCATCTTCGCCGGTGTTTTCACCACGTTCACGCCGTTCTACGGGATGCATTTCATCGTCGCGGGCACGATTGCCTGGATCCTGCGCGGCAACATTCCCGCCGCCCTTCTGGGCACGTTCTTCGGCAATCCCCTGACCTATCTGCCGATCGGCGTCGTGTCGCTTCAGACCGGGCACGCCATCATGGGGCGGCCCACGCTGCACGAGGATGAGATCAGCCGTTCGCTGGGGGGCAAGTTTCTCGACGCGGGGACCGATCTCAAGAACAATTTCCTGGCGCTCTTCACCGACCGGTCGCCGGATTGGCACGGGCTGGGGATCTTCTATCACGAGGTATTTCTGCCTTACCTGATCGGCGGGATCGTTCCGGGGGTGATCGTCGGACTGGCTGCCTATTACATCAGCCTGCCGGTCATCACCGCCTATCAGAAGCGCCGCCGCGGCGCGCTCAAGGCCAAATGGGACGCGCTCAAGGAAAAGAAGGTGCGCGAAAAGCTGGCGCGCGAGGCTGACGAGCGTCCCAAAGCGGACTAGGTTGATCGACGAATCGCGAGCGAAGGGGACCGCCCATGTCGACAGAGCACAAATTGCGCCTTGGTGTGAATATCGACCACGTGGCGACCGTGCGCAATGCACGGGGCGGGGCCTACCCGGATCCCTTGCGCGCCGCGAAACTGGCCGAGGAGGCGGGGGCCGACGGCATCACCGCGCATCTGCGCGAAGATCGGCGGCATATCTCGGATGCCGATATCGACGGATTGATGGAGGTGCTCACGGTGCCGCTCAATTTCGAGATGGCGGCGACCGGGGAGATGCAGCGCATCGCCCTGCGCCACAAACCCCACGCCGTCTGCCTTGTGCCCGAGAAACGCGAGGAACGCACCACCGAGGGCGGGCTTGAGGTCGCGCGCGAGGAAAACCGGCTGGCGCATTACATCGCCCCCCTGCGCGAAGCGGGCTGCCGGGTGTCGATCTTCATCGCCGCCGACCGCCGCCAGATCGAGGCCGCGCACCGCATCGGCGCGGAGGTGATCGAGTTGCACACCGGTGCCTATTGCGACGCCCATGCCGAGGGCGATTTCGCCACCCGTGACCGAGAGTTGGAGTCCTTGCGCGAGATGTCGGCCTTTGCCCATGCGCTCGGGCTCGAGGTCCACGCCGGGCACGGGTTGACCTATGATACCGTAAAGCCCGTCGCCGCCTTTCCCGAGGTGCGCGAACTCAATATAGGGCATTTCCTCATCGGCGAGGCGATCTTTCGCGGGTTGCAGCCCGCGATTGCCGAGATGCGCCGCCTCATGGATGAGGCGCGGGCCTGATCACGTCAACAAACGGCCCAAGACTCGGCGGATTTCCCGGTATAGTCTCCGTGTGACGAAACAGGGAGATATCTGATGGCGGTCCTGCACCTTGATCCCGACACGCTGGCCTTTGACGCCGCACAGGCGAAAGAGGCCGGGCGCGCGGCCGCGGCGACGTATCAGGCCCGCGAGCCCTATCCCTACGGTGCCTTCGACGATTTTCTGCCGCCAGAGGTGCTTGATCGGGTGGTCGCGGATCTGCGGCAATTGCCCGAGGCCGAGATGATGTTCGACCGGCCGCAGGAGAAGCTCAAGGCAAGCTATCTGCCCGAACGGCTGCCGACCTATACGCGCAACCTCTTTTACGCGCTCAACTCCCGCCCGTTCCTGCGCTTTCTGGAGGAGATGACCGGCATCGACGGGCTGATCCCCGATCCCTATTTCTCGGGCGGGGGGGTGCACGTGGTGGCCAATGGCGGCCATCTCGATATCCACGCGGATTTCAACCACAACGGAAAGCTGAACCTTGAACGTCGTCTCAACGTCCTGATCTACCTCAATAAAGACTGGAAAAAGGACTATGGCGGGTCCTTCGAGATCTGGAACAAGGACATGACCGCGCAGGTCGAGAGCTTTGTGCCGCTCTTCAACCGCATGTGCTGTTTCAATACCGGGTCGGACACCTGGCATGGCAATCCCGAGACGGTCAATCATCCCGATGGCACGCCGCGCATGTCGCTGGCGCTTTATTACTACACCGCCACATGGACCGCGACGCGGGTGTCGCATACCACCCTTTTCAAGCCGCGCCCCGGCACCCGTGATCAGGCAGACCGGCAGGTGCAACGCGCGCAGATGCTGCAAGAGGTGCTGCCACCCTTCCTCTTCCGGCGCGTGATCCACCGGTTGCAGCGGTTTGGCTTCTGAGGGGCGGCTTGACCAGATGGACGCAGCCGCTTGACTGGCACGATGGTCATGATCTTGCAAAGCGATACGGGGGTTGGATTTCGTGACTAGACCGTTTTGCGGGGCGCTCTTACGGGCCACGGGCACACTTGCGCCGGTCCTTTTGCGGTGATGGCGGAACGGAACCGGGCAAGCCTGATCGGGCTGCTGCTGGGGGGCCTTCTCGCGGTCCTTGCGCTCTGGCAGCTTGAGGCGCAGCGCGCGGGGCTGGAAATCACGACTTTGAGCGTTGATGAGACGCCGGTGACGCGCAGCGCAGAGCCGGGGGCCGATGGGCCGGTCGTCGTGGTCGCGCACGGCTTTGCCGGGTCGCGGCAGATGATGCAGGCCTATAGCCTTGATCTGGCGCGGGCGGGCTACCGGGTCTGGGCCTTCGATTTCGAGGGGCACGGGCGGCACCCTCGGCCCATGTCGGGCGATGTGGAGCGCATCGACGGCACGACGCGCCTGCTGGTCGAACAGACGCGCGCCGTGGTGTCGGCGGCCGTGGCGGCGGAAGGCTGGCAGGGGGAGGTCGCGCTCCTGGGGCATTCCATGGCCTCCGATATCATCATCCGCACCGCAATCGAGGATCTCCGCATCGGCCCGGTGGTGGCGATCTCGGCCTTTTCCAAGGCGGTGACAGCGCGGGTGCCTGAAAACCTGCTGCTGATCACCGGTGCGTGGGAGCCGGGGCTGCGCGGCTTTGCCCGCGATGCGGTGGCCATGGTGGAGCCGGGGCTGGGCGAGGGCGAGACGGCGCGCGCGGGCGATGTGATCCGCCGGGCGGTCGTAGCACCCTGGGCCGAGCATGTGGCGGTGCTTCATAGCCGCAAGGGCCGGGCCGAGGCGATTGACTGGCTTGATGCCGCATACGACCGTGCGAGTGATGTGACCGTGCGCGTGACGGGGCCTTGGTTCCTGGCGCTGATGGTCGCCATCGTGGCGCTGGCGGCGCCGCTTTCGCGCCTCCTGCCGGAACGTGAACTGCCTGTGCCGGGGGCGCTTTCCCTGCGGCGGTTTGCGCTGGCCGTGGGGTTGCCCGCGCTCCTTGCGCCGCTTCTGGCGGTGCAGGTCGAGACCCGGCTTCTGCCGGTGCTGGTGGCGGATTACCTCGCGCTGCATCTGGCGATTTACGGCCTTTGCCAACTGGCCTTGCTGTGGTGGTGCGGGCGACGGCCCGAGGCGCTGCGACCGCTCGCGGTGCTGGCGCTTCTGGTCTGGGGTCTGGGCGTGTTCGGCTTTGCGCTGGATCGCTATGGCGCGAATTTCTGGCCGACGCCTGAGCGGCTCGTGATCATCGCGGCGCTCAGCCTTGGGGCGCTGCCCTTCATGCTGGGGGATGCGCTGCTTGCGCAAGGTGCGGCCCTTTGGCAGAGAATCGCGGCGCGCGCGGGCTTTCTCGGCTCTCTCGCGCTTGCCGTGCTGCTCGATACCGAACGGCTGTTCTTTCTCGCCATGATCGCGCCGGTAATCCTGCTCTTCTTCCTGATTTTCGGACTGATGGGCCGGTGGGTCGCGGCGCGGGCGGGGGCGGCGTCGGCCGGGGTCGCGCTGGGGCTGATCCTGGCCTGGGCGCTGGGCGTGAGCTTTCCGCTGTTCACGCCGGGGTAAGGAGCGGGCAGCGTGACGCGCCCGCCCCCCCCTCTATCAGTCGTTTTTCTTTGACTCTTCGGCTGCGGCCTTCATCCGCGCCACGAGGTCGGCCTTGACCGGGCGTTGGCCAAAGGGGTTGGCCTTGCCGCCCTTGGCGTTTTGCTCGGCGTGGCGGGGGGCACCCTTGGCGTTTTTGGGATTGGCTTTTGCGATCTTCATGGTCTGTTGTCCTTGTGGTCTCTATCCTGTAGCCAAGGTGTCGGCTATGCCTGTCGCGCCGCCTGTCCGTTTGGACCGGTGGGCACCAGTGCATATCTACAGGATAATGACGCTGGACACAGCCCCTTTGGACCCCGCCCCATGATCCTTGGAATCGGCACCGATCTGGCGAATATCGAGCGGATCGCGGGCGTTCTGGAGCGCTATGGCGACCGGTTCCGCAACCGAGTTTTCACCGAGGTGGAGCAGGCCAAGGCCGAGCGCCGCGCCGATGTGGCGGGCACCTATGCGAAACGCTGGGCGGCCAAGGAGGCGTGTTCCAAGGCGCTGGGCACGGGCCTGCGCATGGGGATCGCGTGGAAGGACATGGCGGTGTCGAATCTGTCCACCGGCCAGCCGGTCATGCAGGTCACGGGCTGGGCCGCCGAGCGGCTGGCGGCGATGACGCCCGAGGGTCATGAGGCGATCATCCATGTCACGCTCACCGACGATCACCCCTGGGCGCAGGCCTTCGTGGTGATCGAGGCGCGGCCCAGGAACGCGCAGGGCTAGTCCGGCAGCCCTGTGCGGCGCAGGGCGTCACGAAACCGCTCCATCTCGGCCGTGTCCTTGAGCGGACTCAGGTCGAGATCGGCCACTCGTGCCCCCGGCAGACAGGCGAGGCAGCGCCCTTCCATGCCTCGCGGCTTGACACCCTGCCACGCGCGCCGCATGAAGCGGGCGCAACCGCGCAGAGGCAGGGACAGTCATGGCATCGGATTCCAGCAAAGGGTCTTCCATCTGGGAGACCGTCAAGACCGTGTTCTGGGCGCTGGTGATCGCGGGGATCTTCCGCACGATGTTCTTTCAGCCGTTCTGGATCCCTTCGGGCTCGATGAAGGACACGCTGCTGATCGGCGATTTTCTCTTCGTCAACAAGATGGCCTATGGCTATTCCTATGCCTCCTGCCCGTCGATCCGGTTCGGGGGCCTCAACATCGATGCGCAGGATATCTGCGGCTGGCTTGATGGTGACAATACGCGCATCCTGGGCTCCGAGCCTGATCGTGGCGACATCATCGTTTTCCGGCATCCCGTGGACGGCACCGATTTCATCAAGCGCGTGATCGGTATGCCGGGGGACCGGGTGCAGATGCGCGATGGCGTGCTCCACATCAACGATCAGCCGGTCGAGCGCGCGCCCGCCGGACAGTTCGTCGAGGAATTCGCGCCGCAGGGGCCGATGCGTATTCGCCCGCGCTGCGAGAATGGCGCTGTGGGGCTTGGGGCCGATTGCCTCAAGTCGCGCTGGCGCGAAACGCTGCCCGAGGGGCGTTCCTACATGACCCTTGATATCGGCCCCCAGCGGTCTGACAATACCGGCGTGTTCACGGTGCCGGAGGGGCATTATTTCTTCATGGGCGACAACCGCGACAATTCTACCGATTCGCGCTTTCCGCAGGCGGTGGGGGGCGTCGGTTTCGTGCCCTATGAAAACCTCATCGGGCGCGCGAACCGGGTCATATTCTCGTCTGCCGGGGCCTCGATGCTGGCCTTCTGGACATGGCGGGGGGACAGGTTCTTCGAGAGGCTTGAGTGAAGCTTTCTGCCGAATTGCATGCGTTTCAGGCCCGGCTCGGGCATGATTTCGAGCAGCCCGAGCTTCTGGTCGAGGCGCTTACCCATTCCTCGATGTCCTCGCCCTCGCGCAGCGACAACCAGCGGCTTGAATTCCTCGGTGACCGTGTGCTCGGCCTCGTGATGGCCGAGGCGCTTCTGGAGCAGGACCGCGCCGCCGCCGAAGGCCTGCTTGCACCGCGCTTCAACGCGCTGGTGCGCAAGGAGGCCTGCGCCGAGGTGGCCCGAGAGCTTGATCTTGGCGCGGTGCTCAAGCTGGGGCGCTCGGAGATGCTCTCGGGCGGGCGGCGCAAGCAGGCGCTTCTGGGCGACGCGATGGAGGCGGTGATCGCCGCTGTCTATCTTGATGGCGGGTTTGCGGCGGCGCGCGCCATGGTGCTGCGGCTCTGGGGTGGGCGCATCGCCGCCGTCGAGACCGATGCCCGCGACGCCAAGACAAGCCTTCAGGAATGGGCGCAGGCGCGCGGTCTGGCCCCGCCGGATTACGTGGAGACCGCCCGTTCCGGCCCCGATCATGCGCCGGTATTCACCATCGTGGCGCGACTTTCCTCCGGCGAGAGCGCCGAGGCAACGGCGGGCTCCAAACGGCAGGCAGAGCAGGCCGCCGCGCGCGCGCTTCTCGACCGGCTGGACAACCATTAACCTGTTGCTAACCTGTTGCGTGCAAGATGCGGGCGCGACGCTCAATCGGACCTGCGCACCTCTTGCACCCAGGCGGTGATGGTGGCGCGGGCCTCGGGGGGCATCGGAAACGCATTGGGGGGCGGCATGGCGTGGCTTCGGCCGGCCTGAAGGTAGATCTGACTGGCGTGACGGGCCACATCGGCCTCGGTTTCGAGATAGACGCCGCGCGGGGCCCAGTGCATCCCGTCCCAGGAGGGCTCTCGCGCATGGCACATGGAACAATTGCCCACCACCGCGAAATAGGCCTCTTCGAAGCCCGGGGCCGCGGCGTATCTTGCCTCATGCGGTGTGAGGGTGCGCGCCTCGGCCTCGTCAAGGCTCTCGGTGCCCGAGAAGGTCGAAAGCCAGGCGATCAGCACCATGATCAGCACGGTGACGGCCCAGGTCCAGTGCGGCCCAGTCCCGGTGCGGTGAAGCGTGTTGAAATAGTGCCGGATGGTGACACCGGTGAGAAAGATCAGCGATGCGATGATCCAGGCATAGTCTGTGGCGAAGGCCAGCGGGTAGTGGTTCGACAGCATCAGGAACACGACCGGCAGCGTCAGATAGTTGTTATGGGTCGAGCGCAGCTTGGCGATCTGGCCGTATTTGGCGTCCGGCGTGCGGCCCGCCTTGAGATCGGCCACGACGATGCGCTGGTTGGGCATGATCTGAAAGAACACGTTGGCGGTCATGATCGTCGCCGTGAAGGCTCCCAGATGCAAAAGCGCGGCGCGCCCGGTGAAGATCTGGTGATAGCCCCAGGACATCGCCACGAGGATGACGAAGAGCAGCAGCATCAGCACCGTGGGCCGCGCCCCGAGCGGCGATTTGCAAAGCGCGTCATAGGCGAGCCAACCGACCGTCAGAGAACCGCCCGAAATGGCGATCCCCTGCCATAGCGTGAGGTCCGCCTTGGTGGGATCGAGCAGGTAGAGCGCGCCCCCGACCCAGTAGAGCATCATCAGAAGTGCCGCCCCCGAAAGCCATGTCGCGTAGCTCTGCCATTTGTGCCAGGTCAGGTGCTCGGGCATCCGCGACGGGGCCACGAGATATTTGACGGTGTGGTAAAACCCGCCGCCATGCACCTCCCATTCCTCGCCGTAGGCACCTTCGGGCAGGGCGGGATTGGGTTTCAGCATCAAATCGAGCGCGATGAAATAGAACGACGCCCCGATCCACGCCATCGCCGTTATCACATGCAGCCAGCGCACCGAAAAGGCGATCCAGTCCCAAAGAATTGCAAGGTCATACATGGCCACCCTCCCGAATGTCGAACTCTTCGACACTCTAGGCGAGATCGAATTCATCTGGTATTGCTGGAAAAACCCAAGCAGTCTCAAAAAATCACGAAGAATGTCCTATCTCGACAATATCCGCACCTTTGTCCGTGTCTACGAGCTGGGCAGCATGTCCGCCGCCGGGCGCGACCTGCGGATTTCGCCGGCGGTCACGTCGTCGCGGATTTCGCAGCTTGAGGAGCATCTCGGCGTGCGCCTGTTTCAGCGCACCACGCGCAGTCTGACACCGACCGAACAGGGGCAGTCCTTCTATCGCGGGGCGAGCGGGATACTTGAGGCCGTCGAGACCGCCGAGGCGCAGATCGTCACCATGACCGAAAACCTGCGTGGCACGCTCTATGTCGCCGCGCCGCTTGGTGTCGGGCGTCGCTTGATCGCGCCCAAGGTGCCGGAGTTTCTGGACGCTTACCCGGAGGTGAACGTGCGCCTGCGGTTGACCGACCGTCGGGTGGACCTGACCACAGAGGGGCTCGATCTGGCGTTCTTCCTCGGTCAGCCCGAGGACAGCACCCTGCGGATCCGCAAGATCGCCGATGTGGCGCGTATCCTCTGCGCCTCGCCTGACTATGTGGCACGGCGCGGCATGCCCGAGAGCGGCGATGACCTGATCGCCCAGGGGCATGACTGCCTCAACCTGCGCTTTCCCGGCGCGACCGAGTTTCAGTGGCTGCTATCGACATCGGAGGGGCCGAAGCGGTTTCGCGTCGCCGGGCGCTGTGAATGCGATGATGGCGACGTGCTGACCGATTGGGCGCTGGCGGGGCAGGGTGTCGCGCTTAAACCAGTGTTCGAGATTGCCGAGCATCTGCGCGCGGGCACCCTTGTGCCGGTCGCCACCCGCACCCCGCCAGAGCCGATTCAAATGGCGTGCCTCTTTACGCATCGCCGCTGGCAAGACCCGAAAACGCGGCGTTTCATGGATTTCATGGTCGAGAGGATCAGCGCCGCGATCAAGGCGACCGAAGCGGTGCGGCCAGGCGGAACCCAGAAAGTTTGAAACTTTCTGGACCGGACTCTTTTAAAGAGTCCGGGTCCTATCGCGAAACCGTTCCCTATGAACCGCGATAGGTCGCATAGCCAAACGGCGACAGCAGCAACGGCACATGGTAATGCGACGCCTCTGACATGCCAAAGCGGATCGGGATCACATCAAGAAAGCGCGGGGTTTCGGGCGGCGTGCCGCAGGCATCGAGATAGGCCCCGGCGTGGAACACAAGTTCGTAGACACCGGTGGCGAATTCCTCTGCGGGCAGGATCTGCCCATCGGTGCGCCCGTCCGCATTGGTCATGAGCGTCCTGAGATGGGTGCGCCGCTCGTCCTCGATCCGGTAAAGCTCGATCCGCAGCCCTTCGGCGGGGCAGCCCCGCGCGGTGTCGAGCACATGTGTTGTCAGGTATCCGGTCATTGTCGTGCCTCCCGTGGCCTTTCGCCTTTCTAGCCCGGTTCGCACCCGTCCGGCAAATCCGCTCTGACGAAAGACAGCTTCGCATCTTTTTTGAAAAACACGTCGGATTTTTCGGTTTATGCATGGGGTGGAACAGGAGGATCAAGGCGTGACACGTTATCCCCGAGACATGACCGGCCATGGCGCAACCCCGCCCGTGGCCAACTGGCCCGATGGCGCGAAGATCGCCGTCCAGATCGTGCTCAACTACGAGGAGGGCGGCGAGAACAATATCCTTCACGGCGATGCCGCATCCGAGGCGTTTTTATCCGAGATCACCGGCGCCGCCCCCTGGCCGGGGCAACGGCACTGGAACATGGAATCGATCTATGAATATGGCAGCCGCGCCGGGTTCTGGCGGGTGCATCGGCTGCTCGCGGGTCTGCCAGTGACGGTCTACGGTGTTGCCACGGCGCTCGCGCGGGCGCCCGAACAACTGGCCGCGATGAAGGCGGCGGGCTGGGAGATTGCCAGCCACGGGCTGAAATGGATCGAACACAAGGACATGCCGCCCGAGGAGGAACGCGCGCAGATCCGCGAGGCGATCCGCCTGCACACCGAGGTCGTCGGCACGCCGCCGCGCGGCTGGTATACGGGCCGCTGCTCGATGAACACGGTTCAACTGGCCACTGAGGAGGGCGATTTTGCCTATATCGCCGACAGCTATGCCGACGATCTGCCCTATTGGTTGCGCGCAGGTGGCAAGGATCAGTTGATCGTGCCCTATACGCTGGATTGCAACGACATGCGCTTTGCCATTCAGGCAGGTTTCACCCATGGCGCGCAGTTCGAGAGCTATCTGAAGGACACATTCGACATGCTCTATGCCGAGGGGCAGGCGGGCGCGCCGAAAATGCTCTCGATCGGGCTGCATTGCCGCCTTGTGGGGCGTCCGGGCCGGGCCATGGCGCTCAGGCGGGCGCTCGATCACATGCGCGCGCAGGACGGTGTGTGGTTCGCCACCCGGCTGCAGATTGCCGAACATTGGGCGCGCGAACATCCGCCCGTGCCACGCCTGCGCCCGTCGGAAATGGACCGGGCCGCGTTTGTCGCCGCTTTCGGGGGCGTGTTCGAGCATAGTCCGTGGATCGCCGAGGCGGCCTTTGATGGTGAGCTTGGGCCGACCCATGACACCGCGGCAGGCGTGCATCTGGCACTGGCCCGCGTGTTTCGCACCGCGCCGGAGGACCGCCGCCTTGGCGTGCTGACCGCGCATCCCGATCTGGCGGGCAAGCTGGCGGCGGCGGGGCGGCTGACGCAGGAAAGCACGATGGAACAGGCGGGCGCGGGGCTCGACATGCTGACCGATGATGAGCGGGCGACATTCACCGCGCTGAATGACGCCTATACCGCGACATTCGGTTTTCCCTTCATCATCGCCGTGCGCGACCATGACAAGCCCGCGATCCTTGCCGCCTTTCAGCGCCGCCTCGACAATGACCGCGCCACCGAGTTTGCCGAGGCCTGCCGACAGGTCGAGCGGATTGCGGAACTGCGCCTGCGCGAGATCTTTGCGCGATGACCGGGGTCGTCAAAATCCGGCCCCTGACGGCAGAGGCCTTCGCGCCTTTCGGCGATGTGCTTGATACCAGCGGCGCGCCGGATCGCCTGATCAATGCGGGGCTCTGCGGGCGTTATCACGACCGCGCAAAGCTCGATTTCGCGGATGGCCGCGCCGGGATCAGCCTGTTCTTGGCAGAGCCGCGCCGCCTGCCCCTGCGGCTCGATCTGGTCGAGCGGCACCCCGAGGGCAGTCAGGCATTCCTGCCCATGACCCAAGCGCCCTTTCTTGTCGTCGTCGCCTCCGATATGGGCGGCAGACCGGGGCAGCCGCTGGCATTCCTGACCGCGCCGGGCCAGGGCGTGAACTATCATCGCGGGGTCTGGCACGGGGTGCTTGCCCCGCTGAGCGCGCCGGGCCTGTTCGCCGTGATCGACCGTATCGGCGCGGGCGCGAACCTCGAGGAACACCACTTCGAGCACGAGATCATCGTGACAGATTAGCCTCCGGGCGCGTCGCATTCCGCAACGGACCACCACACATCATCGGATCAGACCATGACCAACAGCTACTATGCCCCGCAGGGCGGCCACCCCGGACAGGATCAGCTTTTGACCGACCGCGCCGTGTTCACCGAGGCCTATGCGGTGATCCCCAAAGGCACGATGCGCGATATCGTGACCAGCTTTCTGCCCTTCTGGGAGGGAACTCGGCTCTGGGTGATCGCGCGGCCGATGAGCGGCTTTGCCGAGACCTTCTCGCATTACATCATGGAGGTGCAGCCCGGCGGCGGCTCTGACCGCCCTGAAAGCGAGGCCCGCGCCCAAGCCGTTCTTTTCGTGGTCGAGGGCGAGGCCACGTTGACCATCGCAGGCGCGGCGCATGTGCTCGCCCCCGGCGGCTATGCCTATCTGCCCCCCGAAAGCGGCTGGACTCTGCGCAATCACGGCACCGCGCCGCTGCGGTTTCACTGGATCCGCAAGGCTTACGCGCCGGTCGAGGGGCTGGACGCACCCGCGCCTCTGGTCCTGAACGAAATCGACATCGCCCCCACGTCGATGCCGGGAACCGAAGGGAAATGGGCCACCACCCGCTTTGTCGATCCTGCCGACCTGCGCCATGACATGCATGTGACCATCGTCACGCTGGAGCCGGGCGCGGTCATTCCCTTTCTCGAGACGCATGTGATGGAACACGGGCTTTACGTCCTTGAAGGCAAGGCGGTTTATCGCCTCAACCGGGACTGGGTTGAGGTCGAGGCAGGCGATTACATGTGGCTGCGCGCGTTCTGCCCGCAGGCGTGCTATGCCGGAGGGCCGGGGCGGTTCCGCTATCTGCTTTACAAGGATGTGAACCGGCACATGCCGCTTTACCCATCGGGGACCGGCCGCCGCTGAGCCGGGTCAGGCAAAGAAGCGTTTGCAGTGCCGTGCGATATGCTCGACGAAGAGCCGCACCTTGGGGTCCTGCAATTTCTTGTGCGGATAGAGACAGCCGAAGATCGTCGGCATCGGCGGGGTGTCGGGCAGCACCTCGACCAGCCGCCCGCTGGCCAGATGCTCGCGCACATCAAAGCGGGGCTTGTTGACAATGCCGCGCCCCATCAGCGCCCAATCGGTCAGCACGTCGCCATCATCGGCGTCAAACCGGCCAGTTACGTCGAGCTTGCGCGGCCCCATCGCGGTGCGCAGCGTCCAGAAATATTCCGGCGAGCGCGGATAGCGCAGCAACAGGCAGTTATGGCCGCGCAAGAGGTCATCGGGCGTGCGCGGCACGCCCGCGCGTGACAGGTAATCCGGCGCGGCACAGAGCACGCGGTCGCAATCGGCGAATTTGCGCAGTTTCAGGGTCGAATCGCCCGGATCCCCGACAAAGAACGCCACGTCCTGACCATCGGCCAGAATGTCGATCCGCCGATCCGACAGCCGCATCCGCACCTCGGTTTCGGGATAGCGGTCGGTGAAGTCTGGCACCAGCGGTGCCACGATCCGGCGCCCCACACCCAGCGGCGCGGTGATGCGCACAGCACCGCGCGGCACCTCGGAAAAGCTGGCTACGCGCGCCTCGGCATGGTCGAGCGCAAGCAGAACGGCGCGCGCCTCCTCGTAGAACACGGTGCCCACCTCTGTCGGGGTCATGGAGCGGGTGGTGCGATTGAAAAGCCGCACGCCAAGCCGTTTTTCCAGCTCCTTCAGCCGCTTGCTTGCCACCGCCGGGGTCAGCCGCAGATCGCGCCCCCCAGATGTGATGCTGCCCAGTTCCATCACCCGGACAAACACCCGCAGGCTTTCGATATAGGACATGGTGCCCCTCCCGAAAATCAACCTGCCCTGTTCCATCGCAACTTTCAATAATCTGTTGAAAGTGTTTGCCGCTTCCGATGATTTCCAGACTCAATTATCGCCTGTAAGGTTTTCCTGTTCATCGGCGGCATGGCCCGCCGGACGGGAGGGCACCATGACACATCGCAGCACCATCCGCTTTATCCTCAACGGGCGCGACATCTGCCTGCCCGAGGTGGGGGCAAGCCAGACCCTGCTTGATTTCCTGCGCCTCGATCAGCGCCTTACCGGCACCAAGGAGGGCTGTGCCGAGGGCGATTGCGGGGCCTGCACCGTTCTGGTGGGGCGGCTTGGGCCGCAGGGCCTCGGCTATGCGCCGGTCAATGCCTGTATCCGGTTTCTGGCCTCGGTCGATGGCTGTCATGTGGTCACGGTCGAGCATCTGGCCGGGCGCGACGGGCGCCTGCACCCGGTGCAACAGGCGATGGTCGATCACCACGGCAGCCAATGCGGCTTTTGCACGCCCGGTTTCGTCATGTCGCTCTATGCGCTCTGGATGCAGGTGCCCGAGCCGACCGAAACGCAGGTGGAAACCGCGCTTCAGGGCAATCTCTGCCGCTGCACCGGTTATGCGCCGATCATCCGCGCCGCGCAGGCGATCAGCCGCTATGGCACCCCCGCCGCCGATCATCTCATTGTCGAGCGCGCGGCAATCACCGCGCGGCTGGCGGCGCTCAGGGATCACCGGCGCGTGGTGGCCGGGCCAAAGGACAATCGCGCCGTCCTGCCCGCCGATGTCGATGATCTGGCCGAATGTCTTCTGGAGCATCCGGGTGCGACGATCGTCGCCGGGGCGACCGATGTGGGCCTTTGGGTTACGAAATTCCTGCGCCCGATTGGGCCTGCGATCTTTACCGGCCATCTCGATGAGATGAAAACCGTCGTGCAGGACGGCAACAGCCTGCGGATCGGTGCGGGGGCCAGCTATAGCGAGTGTCAGGCGATGCTGTCGCGGCACCTGCCCCACCTTGCCGCCTATTGGGACCGGATCGGCGGCTGGCAGGTGCGCAGCATGGGCACGGTGGGCGGCAATATCGCCAATGGCTCGCCCATCGGGGATACGCCGCCGGTGCTGATCGCGCTTGGCGCGACGATCACCCTGCGCCGGGGGGATGCGCGCCGCACCCAGCCGCTGGAGGCGTTCTTCATCGACTACGGCAAGCAGGACCGCGCGCCGGGCGAATTTGTCGAAAGCATTCACGTGCCCCTGCCGGGGCCGGAGGATCGCAACGCCGCCTACAAGATTTCCAAGCGGCGCGACGAGGATATTTCCTCGGTTGCGGTCGGCATCCACATGCGCGTGACCGGGGGCATGATCGGCAACGCGCGCATCGCCTTTGGTGGCATGGCGGCGACACCCAAACGCGCGACGGCGGCAGAGGCGGCGCTGAATGGCCAGCCCTGGACGCGCGAGAGTTTCGAGACCGCAGCCCGCGCGCTGACCGGGGATTTCACGCCGCTGAGCGACTGGCGTGCCTCATCCGCCTACCGGATGCAGGCCGCCCAGAACCTTCTGCGCCGGTTCCACATGGAACACGATGTCGCCACGGCGACCCCTGTGCGCCTTGAAGCCTTCTGAGCGAGACAAGGAGACGAGACCATGAAAGACGCCGTTTCCATTACCGGCTTGGCCCATACCGACCGCATCCATGACAGCGCGGCCAAGCATGTCACCGGGCGCGCCGATTACACCGACGATGTCGCCCTGCCCGAAGGCGCGCTGCATGCCTATCTAGGGCTGTCGGACGTGGCCCATGCCCGGCTCACCGGGATGGACCTTTCGCAAGTCCTTGCCGCGCCCGGCGTGGTCGGCGTGCTGACCGCCGCCGATATTCCCGGCGCGAACGATATCAGCCCCACCGGCCTGAATGACGAGCCGGTGTTCCCGACCGAGACCATTCAGTTTTTCGGCCAGCCTCTCTTTGCGGTCATCGCCGAAACCCGCGATCAGGCGCGCCGTGCCGCGGAATTGGCGCAGGTGCGCTATGATCCGCTGCCCCACGCGCTTGATCCCATAACGGCGCGTGAAGCGGGCTATCCTTACGTCACCGCGCCGCTGACGCTCAAGCGCGGCGATGTCGCCCCCGCGCTGGCCGAGGCCCCGCACCGCATCAAGGGGCGGATGCAGGTCGGCGGGCAGGATCACATGTATCTCGAAGGCCAGATCGCCTTTGCCATCCCCGGCGAGGATGACGAGGTGAGCGTGCATTGCTCGACGCAGCACCCCTCGGAGGCTCAGCATATGGTCGCCCATGTGCTTGGTGTGCCCTCGAACGCGGTGGTGGTGAATGTGCGCCGGATGGGCGGCGGGTTCGGTGGCAAGGAAAGCCAGATGAACCTCTTTTGCGTGGTTGCCGCGCTGGCGGCCAAGAAATGGGGCCGCGCCGTCAAGATCCGCCCCGACCGCGATCAGGACATGACCGCGACCGGCAAGCGGCATGATTTCGTGATCGACTATGACGTGGCCTTTGACGAGGCGGGGCGGATTCTGGCGGTGGAGGGCGATTTCGCCGCGCGCTGCGGCTTTTCCGCCGACCTCTCGGGGCCGGTGACGGACCGGGCGCTGTTTCACGCCGACAACGCCTATTTCTATCCCCATGTGCGGCTGCAAAGCCATCCGATGAAAACCAACACAGTCTCTAACACGGCGTTTCGTGGCTTTGGTGGCCCGCAGGGCGTGATCGCCGCCGAGCGGATGATCGAGGAAATTGCCTATGCTTTGGGCCGCGATCCGCTGGATATCCGCAAGGCGAATTTCTATGGGCCGGGGCGCGACGTGACGCCTTATCACCAAGAGGTTCAGGATAATATCCTTGAGCGGCTTGTGGGCGAGTTGGAGGAAAGCGCCGATTATCGCCAGCGGCGGGCCCGGATCATCGCCTTCAACCAAACCTCGCCGGTGCTGAAGAAGGGTATCGCATTAACCCCCGTCAAGTTCGGCATTTCCTTCACCGCGACATGGTACAATCAGGCGGGTGCCTTGGTGCATGTCTATAATGACGGCTCGATCCATCTTAACCACGGCGGCACCGAGATGGGGCAGGGCCTGAACACCAAGGTGGCGCAGGTGGTGGCCGAGGCGTTCCAGGTCGATTTCGAGCGGATCAGGATCACCAGAACCACCACCGAAAAAGTGCCCAACACCTCCGCCACGGCGGCCTCATCGGGGTCTGATCTGAACGGCATGGCGGCGCTTGATGCCGTGAACCAGATCAAGGCGCGGCTTGTCGCTTTTGCTGCCGAGAAATGGGGCGTGGCCCCCGATGCGGTTCTGTTCCGGCCCAATCAGGTGCATGTGGGCGCCGAGGTGCTAAGCTTTGATGATTTCATTCGCGCGGCCTATATGGCGCGGGTGCAATTGTCGGCGGCGGGGTTTTACAAGACGCCGAAAATCCACTGGGACCGCGCCAAGGGGCAGGGCCGCCCGTTTTACTACTTCGCTTATGGCGCGGCCTGTTCCGAGGTAACGATCGACACCCTGACCGGCGAATACCGGGTCGATCGCACCGATATTCTGCATGACGTGGGCCGCTCGCTCAACCCCGCGCTCGACCGTGGGCAGGTGGAAGGCGCGTTCATTCAGGGCATGGGGTGGCTCACGACCGAGGAACTCTGGTGGGACAAGGGCGGGCGTTTGCGCACGCATGCGCCCTCGACCTACAAGATCCCGCTCGCCTCGGACCGCCCGCGCGTGTTCAACGTGGCCTTGGCCGACTGGTCCGAGAACCGCGAATTGACGATCAAACGCTCCAAGGCCGTGGGAGAGCCGCCCTTCATGCTGGGCATTTCGGTGTTCGAGGCGCTGTCGATGGCGGTGGCGTCGGTGGCCGATTACCGCGAATGCCCGCGCCTTGATGCACCCGCCACGCCCGAGCGCGTGCTGATGGCGGTCACCCGCCTGCAAGCGGGGCGCTGAGCCATGGCGCTTTCCACCCCCTCGCTGCGCGCGTTTTTCGCGTCAGAGCCGTCGGTGATCCGGGTGGCGTTGACGCGCGTGCGCGGCTCCTCGCCGCGGGATGCGGGCACCGAGATGTTCGTGGGCGCGGGCGCGCTCTGGGGCACGATCGGCGGCGGGCAGTTGGAATATATCGCCATTGATGCGGCCCGCGCGATGCTGCGCGACGGCGTGCTGGCGCGCACGCTCGATCTGCCGCTTGGTCCCGAAATCGGGCAATGCTGCGGCGGGCGGGTGGAACTGTCATTGACGCGGCTGCGCGCCTCTGATCGGCGAGACGCCGAGACGCGCGCGGCACAGAACGACGCGGCGCTGCCGCATGTCCATGTCATGGGGGCGGGTCATGTCGGGCGCGCGCTGGCCGATCTGTTTCAGCATCTGCCGGTGCGCTGCATCCTGATCGACACCCGCCCCTACGAATTGGCGCTATGCACGGCGGCGGTGGAGCGGCGCGTGAGCGTGCTGCCCGAGGCCGAGATCATGGCCGCGCCGCCGCGCAGCGCCTTCATCATCCTGACCCATGATCACGGGCTTGATTTCCTGCTGACCGCGGCCGCCCTCGACCGGGGCGATGCGGCCTATGTCGGCATGATTGGCTCTGCCAGCAAACGCGCCAAGTTCCGCGCCTGGGCCAAACGGCACGCGGGCGCGCAGACTATCGACACTCTCACATGCCCCATCGGGGCAAGCGGTAGCCGCGACAAGCGGCCCGGCGTCATCGCTGCCTTCGTGGTGGCCGAGGTGATGGCCGAATTGACCTCTGAAACTGCCGCAATCGCCCCGCATGGGGCACAGGACGCGCCCCTGTCGGGGCACGGGAACGACCGGGAGGGGAAATCGGCCTGACATCCGTCACGCCGGGCCGGTTCTGTCAGAGGAGGAGACCGTCATGGACGGGAGGAGTTACAGCTACACGCTGTTCACACGCAGCGATTTCAGCGCCTTTTGGGCGCTCTTTACCGACAACCTTGTCAACCTGCTGATCCTGTCGGGGATCTGTCAATTCGTGTTCCAGATGCCCGCCGAGATCGTCTTTGGCCGGATCGTTCCGGGCGCGGCCATCGCCATTCTGGCCGGTGTCGCGGTCTATACCTATCTGGCGAAATGGGCCGCCCAGAAACAGGGCCGCGACGTGACCGCGCTGCCTTACGGCATCTCGACACCGGTGATGTTTGTCTATCTTTTCGGGGTGATCGGGCCGATCTACTGGGCGACGCAAGACCCGCTTCTGGCGTGGCAGGTGGGGATCGGCGCGGGCTTTATCGGCGGGATCGTTGCCGCCCTCGGGGCGATTGTCGGCCCGTTCCTCAAGCGGATCACACCGCGCGCCGGGATGCTGGGCACGCTCTGCGGGATCGCGCTGGTGTTCATCGGCTCGGTGCCGCTGGCGGAGATTTTCGAGAACCCGGTGATCGGCTTTGCCGCGCTTCTCTTTATCCTCTGGGGGCTGATCGGGCGGTTTCGGCTGCCGGGCAACGTGCCTGCGGGGCTGGTGGCCATCGGCGTGGGCACGGTGATCGGGGTGTTCCTTGGCCAGTCGCGCATCGATCTGAGCGGCGTGGGCTTTTACCCGCCGGTGCCCTATTTCGGCGATCTGGTCGTTGGCGTGCAGTATCTTTTCGCCAATCCCGAGCTTTTCCTCGTGCTGATCCCGGTGCAGATCTACAATTTCATCGAGACGATGAACAATGTCGAATCCGCCGAGGCCGCCGGTGACAGCTATCCGGTGGGCCTGTGCCAAGTCACCGACGGGGCGGGCACGATGCTGGGCGCGGTGTTCGGCTCGCCCTTTCCGACCACGGTCTATATCGGCCATCCCGCCTACAAGCGGCTGGATGCCCATGCCGGGTATATCATCGGCGTGGCCGTGGTGATCGGGGCGGCGGCCTTCTTTGGCTTTCTGTCCTTTCTGGCCGGGCTGATCCCGCTTGCCGCTGCTGCGCCGGTGCTGGTCTTTGTCTCGGTCAGCCTCATCACCAACACCGCCTGGGCGGTCAAACCGATGCACATGGCCGCCGTATCCTTCGCGATCCTGCCGCATATCTCGGGGTTTTTGATGGTGAAATGGGGCTCGCTCATGAACGCCTTGCGCGCCTCGGGCGTCGAGGGACTGCCCGCGCTTGGCGACGATGCGTTGACGGCGGCGCTGCTGCGCGAGGGGGCACATTTCGAGGGGCATCTGGCGCTGAGCCAGGGGGCGATCATCACCGGGTTGATCTGGGGCGCGATCGTGGCCGATGTGATCGACGGGCGGTTTCGCATGGCCGGGGGCTTTGCCATCGCGGCGGCGGTGCTGTCGTCGGTGGGGGTGATCCATTCCTTCACCTTGCAGATGCCGCAGTTTGACGGGATCACCATCGGCTATCTCATCATCGGCGCGTTCCTGACGATCTATCCGGCGTTTGCCCCGAAAGAGGACCTGCTGCATCGCATCATCGTCCCGGACGAGCCCGACATGATCGACGACGACACCCCCGCCAGACAGGCGTGAACCGGAGCGGGCGGCCGACGCGCCGCCCCTTCCCCCAATGACGGATTTGAGACCTATAATGACACAAACCCTGCTTCGCGGTCGCCTTCTGACCTTTCATCGCGCGCCTGAAAGCGGCGAGGATACCGGCGCCTATACCTATATCGAGGATGGCGGCCTGCTCATTGGCGGCGGCCTGATCCGCGAGATCGGGCCATTCGCCGATCTTCGCGCAAAGGCGGGCGATGTGCCGGTGACCGATCATCGCCCGCATCTGATCATGGCCGGGTTCATCGACACGCATATCCATTTCCCGCAGGTGCAGGTGATCGCCTCCTGGGGCGCGCAGCTTCTGGATTGGCTGAACACTTACACATTCCCCGAGGAAACCCGCTTTGCCTCGGAGGCGCACAGCGCGGCGATGGCGCGGGCCTTCTTCGACCAGATCATCGTCCATGGCACGACCACTGCCGTCGCCTTCTGCTCGGTGCACAAGACATCGGTCGAGGCCTATTTCGCCGAGGCCACGCGGCGCAACATGCGGATGCTGGGCGGCAAGGTGCTGATGGACCGCAACGCGCCCGAGGGGCTGCGCGACACGCCCCAGAGCGGCTATGACGACAGCACCGCGCTGATCGCCGACTGGCACGGCAAGGGGCGCAACGGCTATGTCATCTCGCCGCGCTTTGCCATCACCTCGACGCCAGACCAGATGGCAATGGCGCAGGTGCTGGCACGCGAGAACCCGAGCTGTCACATCCAGACGCATCTATCCGAGAACAAGGATGAAATCGCCTATACCGCGCAGCTTTATCCAATGGCGCGCGACTATCTTGATGTCTATGAAACCTACGGGTTGCTTGGGCCAAAGGCGCTGCTTGGCCATGCCATCTACCTGTCAGAACGCGAGATAGCAACACTGGCCGAGACCCGCGCACATCCCGTCTTCTGCCCGACCTCGAACCTCTTTCTGGGCAGTGGCCTCTTTGACGAGGCCGGGCTGCGCGCGCGCGGGATATTGTCTGGCATCGCCACCGATGTCGGCGGCGGCACCAGTTATTCCATGCTTCAGACGCTCAACGAGGGTTACAAGGTGCTGCAACTGCGCGGCCAGTCACTGCATCCGTTGCAGGCCTTCGACTGGATCACGCGGGGCAATGCCGCTGTGCTCGGGATGGTGGACAGAATCGGCACCCTGGAGGCGGGAAGCGAGGCGGATATCGTCGTGCTGAACGCAGAGGCCACCCCGGCCATGGCGCTGCGCATGGCGCGTGCGACCACGTTGGCCGAGGAACTCTTCGTGTTACAGATCATGGGCGATGACCGCGCGATTGCGGAGGTCTATGTTGCCGGAATGCCCGTCAAATCCTCGATCCTCTGAGGCCGAAACGCAAACGCCGCCCCGATGGGGCGGCGCAGCCATCGCAACCGGTCTGGAAATCAGAACCCGAGACCGGCGTATTTGTTCTTGAACTTCGACACGCGGCCACCGGCATCGGTGAGGCGGGTGCCGCCACCGGTCCAGGCGGGGTGCACCGAGGGGTCGATATCGAGCGAGAGCGTGTCGCCCTCCTTGCCCCAGGTCGAGCGCATCTGCACGATGGTGCCGTCGGTCATCTTGACGTCGATGACGTGATAATCGGGGTGGATGTCCTTTTTCATCGTGCCGGTCCTTATGCGGATTTGCCCGAGAGGGGCTTGTAATTGGCGTCCTCGGAGATGCGGGCGGATTTGCCGCGACGCGCGCGCAGGTAGTAGAGCTTGGCCCGGCGGACGCGGCCCCGGCGCACAACCTCGATACTGTCGATATTGGTCGAATAGAGCGGGAACATCCGTTCCACGCCTTCGCCAAACGAAATCTTGCGGACGGTGAACGATCCGGCGATCCCCTTGCCGTTCTTGCGGCTGATGCAGACGCCTTCGAAATTCTGCACGCGGCTGCGGGTGCCCTCGGTCACCTTGTAGCCGACGCGGATCGTGTCGCCGGCCTTGAAATCGGGAATGGTCTTCCCGAGCGAGGCGATCTGTTCCGCCTCCAACTGAGCGATAATGTCCATCGCTTCTCTCCTGATTTGCCTGCGGTTATGCCCGCAAAGATGTCTCGCGTCCTCAGAGCTCTTGGTCTTCTTCCGGGTCCGCAGATGCGCCCGCCAGAGATCAGGTCGTCCTTGTCTGTCACACTGTTTTCCGTGGCTGCCGCGTAGGGCCGAAGAAAGCTGCGGGAGATGCCAGAAGAAAACGGCCCGGAGCCGCCAAAGCGATTCCAGACCACCGGGGTATAGGCGGGAACGGTCGGGCGATCAAGCCTTGGCGTCAGAATTCCACGCCGGCCTGTGCCTTGATGTTCTGCTCGCGGAACGGGTGCTTGATCTCTTTCATCTCGCTGACCAGATCGGCGATGTCGATCAACGCGGGCTTGGCGTCGCGCCCGGTCAGGACGACATGGGTCATCGGTGGCTTTTCCTCGGCCAGAAACGTCACCACATCGTTGATGTCGAGATAATCATAACGCAGTGCGATGTTGATCTCGTCCAGAAGCACCATGCGGTTTTTCTCGTCCCGGATCAGTTCCTTGGCCTTGTCCCAGGCCGCTTGCGCCATGACGGTGTCGCGTTCGCGGTCCTGCGTCTCCCAGGTGAAACCCTCGCCCATCACGTGAAACGCGCAGATATCGGCGAACCGCTCCTTGAGCAGGTCACGCTCGCCGCTCGGCATCGACCCCTTGATGAACTGCACCACCGCGCAGGGAAAGCCGTGACCGATGCAGCGAAGGATCATCCCGAAGCCGGAACTGCTCTTGCCTTTGCCGTTACCCGTATGGACGATGATGAGGCCCTTCTCGCCGGTCTTGTGCTCCATGAGCTTGTCACGGGCAGCCTTGATCCGCTTCATCTTTTCGGTATGGGCCTTGGGGTCTTTGGTCATCTCGGGCTCCTGCTCTGGCGCGTTGCGGATCACCTAGCCCGTTTGCGCCGCGCGCCGCAAGATCAGCCGCCCTTGCCGCGCTCAAGATGCGCCTGCCAGAGGTCGGGGCGGCGGTCCTGCGTGATGCGCTCGGACATCTCGCGCCGCCACGCCGCCACCTTGCCGTGATCGCCCGAGGTCAGCACCTCGGGGATGGTCAGCCCGCGCCATTCGGGCGGGCGGGTGTAGTGCGGATGCTCCAGCAGACCCTCGGCAAAGCTCTCTTCCTCGGTGGAGGTCTCGTTGCCGAGCACACCGGGCAAAAGCCGCACGCACGCGTCGATTATCGCCTGTGCCGCAATCTCGCCGCCGGTCATGACGAAATCGCCAAGGCTGATTTCCTCGATGCCGTAATGCGCGATCACCCGTTCATCCAGCCCCTCGAACCGGCCACAGATCAGCGTGACACCGGGACCGGCGGCCAGAGATTGTGCGCGCGCCTGCGAAAACGGCGCGCCGCGCGGGCTGAGATAGACCAGCGGCCAGTCGGGCGGGGTGGCGGCCATCGCCTCGTCAATCGCGCGGCCCATCACATCGGCGCGCAGCACCATGCCCGCGCCGCCGCCTGCGGGCGTGTCATCGACATTGCGGTGCCGCCCCTCGCCAAAGGCGCGCAGGTCGATTGTCCGGAGCGACCATAGCCCGTCGCGCAGGGCGCGCCCCGTCAGGCTCTCGCCAAGCACGCCGGGAAAGGCCTGTGGCAGAAGGGTGATGATGCGCGCGCCCCAGACACCGGGGCGCGGTGCCGCCTCTGCCATCAGGTCGCGCGGTGCAAGCGAGGGGCGGATACTCTTGCTGCCATGGGAGCGGGGCGTGTCGGCCATGGTCTAGAAGAGCCCATCGGGCGGGTCGGCCACGATCCGGCCAGAGGCGAGATCAACCGTCGGCACCGCCTCGCGGGTGAAGGGCAACAGCACGGTCGAGGTGACGCCCGGCCCCTCGATTTCCAGCAGGTCCGCCGCGCCGTGATTGAGCACCGCCTTGACGCGGCCAAGGGCTGCGCCGCCGGTATCGAACACCTCGAGCCCGATCAGATCGGCATGGTAGAACTCGTCATCGGGCAGGGCGGGCAGGCGCGCGCGCGGCACATGCAGGCGGATGCCGCGCAGGGCGTCGGCCTGTTCCTTGGTGGCGATGCCCGACAGCCGCGCGGTAAGCGCGCCCGAGGTCTGCCCCGTCAGCGTGATCTCGAAGCTGCGTTTGCCATCCTCAGAGCTGAGCGGGCCATAGGCGGCGATGTCCTCTGGCGTCGCGGTGAACGTCTTGAGCCGGACCTCTCCCTTGACGCCGAAGGCCCCGGCAATCGCGCCCAGACAAACCGTATCGCTCATCACTATGTCCTTTCGCAGGGGGTCATCGGCTTTCCATCGGCACATGATGACGACGCTGCTCCCACCCGGCAAGCTCCAGTTCCGGCGCGGCGCTTTCCTCTTCGGGCCAGCCGATGCAGAGATAGGCCACAAGTGCCCAGGTGTCCGGGATCTCGAGGTCCTGACACAGGCGCGCGGGATCGAGGATCGACACCCAGCCGAGGCCGAGGCCGCGCGCCCGGGCATAAAGCCAGAATTGGGTGATGGCGGCCACCACGGAATAGCGCCGCATCTCGGGCATGGTGGCAGCCCCGAGGCCCGCGCCCTTGTCGGTCGCCTCGTCGCAGAAAACCGCAAGCTGGACCGGGGCCTCGCGCATCCCCGTCAGCTTCAGCCCGCTGTAAACGCGGGCTTTTTCGCCGTCATATCCGTCAAGCGCGTGCGCATTTGCCGTCTCGAAATTGGCCAGAGCGGCGGCGCGGGCGGCGGGGCTTGAGACCTGCACGATGCGCCACGGCTCGCTCAGCCCGACCGAGGGCGCAAGAGCAAAGGTCGCGAGGCACTCTTGCAAGAGCGCCTCGTCCACAGGATCAGGGCGAAAGCGGCGCACGTCGCGCCGCCAGCGCATGAGATCGCGCAGGCCGGTCTGGAAGTCCTCGGAAAACTGCGACATTCCAGCGCCTTACCTTGTGCTCACTCGGCGGCGGCCTCTTCGGCGGCGGCGGCGGCAGCGGCGGCCTTCTCGGCCTTGGCGGCGGCGCGTTCCTGGGCTTTCTTGCCCGGCTCGGCCTTTTTCAGGTTGGCGCGCTGCTTCGTGTCGATGACGCCTGCGGCTTCGAGCATCCGGCTGATGCGGTCGGTCGGCTGTGCGCCCTGCGCCAGCCAGTGCTGGATGCGCTCGATATCCATCTTCACGCGATCCTCGCTATCCTTGGGCAGCAGCGGGTTGTAGGTGCCCAGCTTCTCGATGAAGCGGCCATCGCGCGGCATACGGCTGTCGGCCGCGACGATGCGGTAGAAGGGGCGCTTTTTCGAGCCACCACGGGCAAGACGGATTTTCATGGCCATTTGATATTCTCCTTTAATGGCGGGGGTTTGGTGGGGTTGAACCCCACCCTACGATTGGTGCTTCTGGTGATGCCGGATCACCTCGGCGATGATGAAGTTCAAAAACTCCTTGGCGAAGGCGGGGTCGAGATCGGCCGCTTTCGCCAATTCTTCGAGCCGCTCGATCTGCGCGGCTTCGCGCGCCGGATCGGACGGGGGAAGGTCGTGTTCGGCCTTGAGCTTGCCCACGGCCTGGGTGTGCTTGAACCGTTCGGCCAGGGTAAAGACGAGGATCGCGTCGAGCCGGTCGATGCTCTTGCGGTGCTCGGCCAGAAGCCGGGCGGCGCGGATGATGGCGTCATCGGTCATGCGTAAGCCTCCACCGAGCCGTCGTCGTCAGGGCCGGGATGGCGATAGAGGAAATCGCGGCCCATGTGGATATTGTCATATTCCCGCTCGAACCATGCGCCGAGGCGTTCGGCGAGCGCGATGGAGCGGGTATTACCGGGTTTGATATTGGAGGTGAGGGTGGTGAAGCCCAGATCCTCATAGGCATAGCGGCGGGCGCGCAAGGCGGCCTCATGCGCGATGCCGCGCCCCTCGAAGCCGTCGAACACGACCCAGCCCAGTTCCGGCTCTGGCCAGCCTTCGGGGTTCCAGATGCCGGTGATACCAGCGGGCTGCCCGCTGGCCTTGTCCTCTATCGTGAAATAGCCGTAGCCGTGGATATGCCAGTGGCCCACATTGAGCGCGAACCAGCGCCACGCATCGCCCCGGTTCGGGGACGCACCAAAGCCCTCGGCGCGCTCGCGGTCGAGGAGGAAGGCGATCATCGGCTCGATGTCGCGCACCTCAGGCCCGCGCAAGACAAGGCGGGGCGTTTCCAATACGGGCGCTTGGACGAGGGTCATGCGGCCCCCCGCAAATCATGGCGGATCACCACATCGCCGGGATCGATGCCGGGCAAGCTTGGGTCAATCACGCCGTTCAGACGCAGCCCCAATGCCACCGACCGTGCATTGGCCGGGTCTATGATACTGGTGACATGCGGCCAGTCGGTGGTGGCGCGCAACCAATCGAGCACGGCGGCTGCGGCCTCAAAAGCAATGCCTTGGCCTTCGGCCTCAGGCACGACGAACCAGCCGAGTTCCGGAGCGGGATACTCCGCGGATTGATAGATGCCCACATCGCCCAGATAGGTGCCGGTGGCGCGGTCATCTATGCCAAAAGGCCCATAGCCACGCAGTCCCCAAAGCGCCACGTCTGACGCCCAAATACGATAAGCCTGCGCGCGGTCGAACGGTCCGCCTTCGTGCGCAGCACGGGGGCTGGTGTAATAGTCGGCCCAAGCCTCGAAATCCGACAGGCGCGGGGCCCGCAGGATCAGACGCTCGGTGGTGAGGGTGGGCGCGCTGGACATTATTTCTTCTTGCCAAGGCCCGAGAGGCCGGGGGGGAGCGACAGGCCACCACCGCCCAAGCCGCCCAGACCGCCCGGCAGCTTGCCGCCCATGGCGCGGGCGGCCTCTTCCATCGCGCGTGGGTCGTTCATGTCGGGCATCCCGCCCTTGCCGAACATGCCCTTCATCGCCTGCTTGAGCATCCCGCCCTTGTTGCGGCCGAGTTTCTTCATCATGTCGGCCATCTGGCGGTGCATTTTCAGAAGCTTGTTCAACTCGGACACATCCTGACCCGCGCCTGCCGCGATCCGCTTCTTGCGGCTGGCCTGCAACAGGGCGGGGTTGGCGCGTTCCTTTTTCGTCATCGACTGGATGAGAGCGATCTGGCGTGTGATCACCTTGTCGTCAAAGCCTGCCTCCTGCACCTGTTTGGCCATCTTGCCCATGCCGGGCATCATGCCCATCAGCCCTTCCATGCCGCCCATCTTCTGCATCTGCTCGAGCTGGCCACGCAGGTCGTTCATGTTGAACTGACCCTTCTGCATCCGGCGCATCATCTTCTCGGCCTGCTCGGCCTCGATGGTCTCCTGCGCCTTTTCCACCAGCGCGACGATGTCGCCCATGCCGAGGATGCGGCCGGCGATGCGCTCTGGCTCGAAGGTCTCAAGCGCGTCGAGCTTTTCGCCCAAGCCCACGAAGCGGATGGGCTTGCCGGTGATGGCGCGCATCGAGAGGGCCGCACCGCCGCGCCCGTCGCCGTCCATCCGGGTGAGGACGACGCCGGTCACGCCGATCTTGTCGTCAAATTCGGTGGCGACGTTCACCGCATCCTGACCGGTGAGGCCATCGACCACGAGCAGCGTCTCGCGCGGGTTGGCCACGTCGCGCACGGCGGCGGCCTGTGCGATCAGCTCGGCGTCGATATGCAGCCGGCCGGCGGTGTCGAGCATGTAGACGTCGTAGCCGCCAAGCGCGGCCTGCGTCTTGGCGCGTTTGGCGATGGCGACGGGGTCCTCGCCCTTGACGATGGGCAGGGTATCGACGCCGATCTGGCGGCCCAGAATGGCAAGCTGTTCCATCGCGGCGGGGCGGTTGGTGTCGAGCGAGGCCATCAGAACGCGCTTGCCCTCGCGGTCCTTGAGCCGCTTGGCGAGCTTGGCGGTGGTGGTGGTCTTGCCCGAACCTTGCAGGCCGACCATGAGAATGGGCGCGGGCGGATTGTCGATCTTGAGCGCGCCCGGGTCGCCCTCGCCGCGCAGGGTGGCGATGAGCGCGTCATGGACGATCTTGACGACCTGCTGGCCGGGGGTGACGGATTTGGTGACGGCCTGACCGGTGGCCTCGGTCTCCACCCGCTTGATGAAGTCGCGTGCGACGGGAAGCGAGACATCGGCCTCGAGCAGGGCCACGCGGACCTCGCGCAGGGCGGTTTTGACATCCTCTTCGGAGAGCGAGCCCTGCCGCGTGAGACGGTCGAGAACGCCGGAGAGGCGGTCGGACAGGTTTTCGAACATTGCCGGGCCTCCTTTGCCGGTTACCGCCATGCCGCGCCGGGGTGACGCCTCAAAACATAAACGCCCCCACGGGCGCAACGCGCTGGTGGGGGGCGATCCCGGCACCGGGCCGGGACCGGAAGCGTCTGGCCTCCGGGAACTTGGGCTGGCGTTTACGCGTGCAGGCGGGACGAGTCAAGCACCGGAGGTGGGGGCAGTAGTGCGATGCCGGTCCAGCCAGAGGTTGATGGCGCGCACCACCGCGCCCGAAGCGGGGCTGCTGTCATAGATCTCGGTGATCGGGCGCAGCACCTCGCCGCCCGCCCCGTCGGAGAGCACGAGCGAGGGGCGATACATCCGGCGGCGCACGCGGGAGGGGTCGCTACCGGTGTCGCCGCCCGAGAGCGTGGTCTCGCCTGAGGCGCGCAGCACGTCCGCCAAAGGCAGCACCTCCTCGCGGTGGCGCAGGATGGTGCGGGAGCGTAGCGTCGCGGTGCCCGCGCGTGCGTCGAGAATGATTTGCAGGCGCTCGACGAAGACACAGATTGCGGCAAAGCACATGCCGCCGCCGATGCCTGCCATGACGAAGGCACCGATCAGCGTCCGGGAACTGACCAGAAGTCCGACGCCGACAAAGAGCAGCAGGCCGAGCGAGAGCATCACCGCGAATAACCACGGCATGTCTTCGGCGATCAGTAGACCGGGGGTATCGTGCGTGATCTTCATCCGCCATGTCTCGCTCTTGGCCTCGCGGTCGTCTGACATTCCGAGGCTGGGGGCATCGTGCCCGATTGCAACTCTTTCGTCACCACCTCATAGTTGGGCGGGTGAAATTGCGGGCAGGGCGGGCATGGCCATGGACAACTGGGACGAGGTGCGCACCGCCTTTCACGTGGCGCGGGTGGGCACGGTCAGCGGCGCGGCGGAGGTGCTGGGCGTGCATCACGCCACGGTCATCCGCCATATCGACGCGCTTGAAGAGCGGCTTGGCGTGCGGCTTTTTCAGCGCCATGCGCGCGGCTACACGCCCACCGAGGCGGGCGACGACCTGTTGCGCGTGGCACAGGCGACGGACGACCAGTTTCATCAACTGGCGGGCCGGCTGCGCGGCCAGGGCAACGAGGTGGGCGGCGAACTGGTCGTGACCTCGATCAGCGGGCTGAGCCATCTGCTTGCCCCGGCGCTCGCGGAGTTCCAGGCCGGGTATCCCGAATTGATCGTGCGCTACCTGACCGGGGACCGCCTGTTCCGGCTGGAATATGGCGAAGCGCATGTGGCGGTGCGCGCAGGCACCGCCCCCGATCAGCCCGACAACGTGGTGCAACCGTTCTTTCGTCAGGAATTCGCGCTCTATGCCGCCGGGAACTATGTCGCGCGCCATGGTGTGCCCGAGGGCGAGGGCGATCTGGCGCGCCATCGCTTTGTCGGCGCGGACGATCCCAAGACGCGCGCGCCCTTCCACCGCTGGCTCAACGAGACGGTGCCGCCCGAGGCGATCGTGTTCCGCGCAGGCGACGTGCATTCGCAGCGCAACGCCATTCTTGCCGGGGCGGGGATCGGATTCGTCGCGGTGACGCAGGCGCGCGATCATCCCGATCTGCTACAGGTCATGGCACCGCGTGCCGACTGGGCCGCGCCGCTCTGGCTGGTGACACACATGGATCTGCACCGCACGACCAAGGTGCAGGCCTTCCTGCGCTTTCTCAAGGAGCGCGCGCAGGACTGGCAGAGCTGATCAGAGAAAACCGGCCGCACCGAGATCGGCGCGCAGCCGGTGCAGTTCTGGCGGCAGGGCGCTTTCGCGGGTGTCGGGCGCGGTGGTGGCAAGCGCGGCACTGGTCCAGGGCGTGATCCCGGCAAACCCGCCGATCTGTTGCTTGATGGCATCAAAAACCGGCTGACGTGTGCGCCGCTGAATGAGACCGATACGCGCCTCCGGATGGGCCACGAAAGGCGCGAGATGAAAGGCCGAGCCGTCCGGGCCGAGCAGCACGCGCGCAGCGCGGTAAGCGGCGATCTGCTCGGGGATGGAATGCCGCTCGGGATAGAAGATCGTGAACCCCGCGCTCGAGAGCCATTTTTCGATCTGCCGTTCATACGGCACCTGCTGGGCCGGGTTCTTGAGGCGGCGGCGCGAGATATAGAGCCGTTCGGGACCATCCGGCGCGATGGCCGACAGATGGCGGCGCATATAGGCGCGCGCCTCGGGCGTGCCATGGGTCCAGTCCAGGTGGCCAAAGCCCTGCGACGGGACGATCAGGGTCTCGACCTCGGTGGGTTCCATCACAAGATGCACCGGCAGGCCCTGTCCGAGCAGGTCCAGAAGCGGTCCCAGACGGCGGCGCAGCACGGCGGCGATGTCGCGCCCCGCCATGGGCAAGAGCAGGATGCCGTCCGGCCGTGCCCCGAGATGGTCGAGCGCCCAGAGCCGCGGCGTGGCCTCGAGCAGGAAATGCCCGAAATGATGCCGTCCGACCCCGGCAAAGAGCCAGCGACCGGCAAGCCGCGCGGGCGTGGCCTCCGGTGGGGCGGGATCGGGGGTAAAGCGGCTTCCCGAAAGAAGCGTGCGCGCCATGGGAAGGGGTGCCCCTCCCTCGTCCAGCACGCCGCAGGCGTGGCTGCCCGGGTGCATCGGCATCACCACTGCGCGCGCCACCGTCTCGATCTGCGCCGGGGCGAGATGACGTGCGTCAGGCGTCATCCGGCAGTTCCCGCGCCAGAAACCGCTCGAACGCGTCGAGATTGACCGCCTCGAACTGACCGAACCCCTGCATCCAGATCGAGGCATCGCGCAGCGCGTCGGGCTCCAGCTTGCACCAGACCACGCGCCCGCGCCGCTCCTGTGTGATGAGGCCCGCACGGCCGAGGATCCCAAGATGCTTGGAAATCGCGGCAAGGCTCATCGCGAACGGCTCGGCCACGTCCGTCACCGCCATGTCGTCCTCGAGCAGCATGGCAAGGATCGCCCGTCGCGTCGGATCGGCGAGGGCGGCAAAGACGGTATCGAGAGCCTGCGCCTTGGACATGCGGGTATAAGCCCGAGGCGCACGGGCGGCGTCAACGCCTTAATGCAAGCGGGTTTGATTCAGGGCAAGGCGCTGGCAGGGTAGGGCGGCTAGGGTCCGCAGACGATCCAAGGAAACAGGAAAGGAAAGAACATGTTCTCGAACATCATGGTTCCCGTCGATCTCGTCCACAAGGACAGGCTGGCCAAGGCGCTCGCGGTGGCGGGCGACATGGCAAAGCGCCACGGCGCAAAGATCACTGTGGTCAGCGTCGGCGGCGAATTGCCGGGCGCGCTTGGCCATAAGCCGGGCGAGTTTGCCGCAACGGTCAGGGCTTTTGCCGAGGAGTTGCGCGCCACGCACGGGGCCGAGGTCGAGGCGCGGCCCATCATCAGCCACGATCCGGCGGTCGAGACCACGGCGGCGCTGATGCAGGCCATCGACGAGACCGGTGCCGATCTGGTGATCATGGCAAGCCATGTGCCGGGGTTCCTCGAGCACATCTTCAGCTCGCATGGCGGCTATATCGCGCAGCACGCGCCGGTCTCGGTCTTCGTGGTGCGCTGAAACTCAACCGCATGGTTGAATATCCCGCAACCACCCCGACGGCCCGCCGGGGCGGTTGCGGCAGAATGACCGCCCCGCTTCATCGTTCCAAAAATACTCAATAAAACAGATGCTTGAACAGGAGTGACGTCGCCATTTCGCGCGCTTGACTCGCGCAGCCTGCCGCCATAGCAAGACGTCAACTTCCCAAGGGGGTTGCGTGTGACCGATCCGGATCGTGACGAGCGTCTGAAAGACATCGAAACGCGGATCGCGAAGCTGCGCGGCAAGGATGCGCCGCGTCCCCACCGGGAGGAGCATTATTCGCAGGCGCAGCACGCGTGGCGGATGGTGATCGAGCTTGTGGCCGGTCTGATGATCGGCTTCGGCATGGGATACGGGCTTGACCTGCTGTTTGGCACGCTGCCGGTTTTCCTTGTCGTGTTCACTTTGCTGGGTCTCGCGGCGGGCATCAAGACGATGATGCGCTCTGCCGCCGAGATGCAGGAGACGAAAACGCCCGATACGGGCGGGGATGAGAGGGCGAAGGATGGCGACTGAAGCGCATGGGGCCGCAGAGCCCGGTCTGGTGTTCCACCCGATGGATCAGTTCATGGTCAAGCCGCTCTTCGGCGAGGGCGTGGTCGGCATCTTCACGCTGACCAACGTGACGCTGTGGATGGCGCTGACCGTGGCGGCGATCTTTGCGCTGCTGGTCCTGGGCACCGCCGGTCGCGCCACGATCCCGAGCCGGACGCAATCCATTGCCGAGCTGGCCTATGATTTCGTGCGCAAGATGGTCGAGGATGTGGCGGGCAAGGACGGGCTGGTGTTCTTTCCCTACATCATGACGCTGTTTCTCTTCATCCTCTTCGCGAACATGCTGGGCCTTCTGCCGATGGCCTTCACCACCACCTCGCATATCGCGGTAACGGCGGTGCTGGCGATGCTGGTGTTCCTCACCGTGACCATTGTCGGTTTCGTGCGTCACGGTGCCGGGTTTCTGAGCCTTTTCTGGGTCAGTTCGGCACCCTTGCCGCTGCGCCCCGTGCTGGCGCTGATCGAGGTGATTTCCTATTTCGTGCGCCCCGTCAGCCATTCCATCCGTCTTGCCGGCAACATGATGGCCGGGCACGCGGTGGTGAAGGTGTTTGCGGCCTTCGCGCCGATGATCATTCTCTCCACCGGCATCGGCCTTCTGGTCACGCCGCTGTCGATCCTGGCCATTGCCACGATCTATGCGCTCGAGCTGCTGGTGGCCTTCATTCAGGCCTACGTGTTCACGATCCTGACCTGCGTTTACCTCAAGGATGCGCTGCATCCTCATCACTGAGTTACGGTGGGCATCGCCCACTCTACGAGCTACGAACCACTGCCAATTCCAACGTAAGGAGACATGACTATGGAAGGCGATATCGTTCAAATGGGTGCATATATCGGCGCGGGCCTCGCATGCATGGGCATGGGCGGGGCAGCGATCGGTGTGGGCAATGTTGCCGGCAACTTCCTTGCTGGCGCGCTGCGCAACCCGTCGGCCGCTGGCGGCCAGACCGCGACGCTCTTCATCGGCATCGCATTCGCCGAAGCGCTGGGGATTTTCTCGTTCCTCGTCGCGCTCCTGCTGATGTTCGCCGTATGATCCTTACGGGTATCTGATCCTTACGGTCGGGGGGCGGCAGTTGCGCGCCTCCCGGTGTATTCGGACCTTTCCCGAGGGAGGCTGACATGGCGAGCGAAGCAAAAGCGGCCGAGAGCGCGACGGGTCTTCCGCAGCTCGATTTCTTGACATTCGGAAACCAGATCTTCTGGCTTCTGGTGGCGTTGGTCGTGATCTATTTCATCCTGTCGCGCGTGGCCCTGCCGCGCATCGCCGCCGTTCTGGCCGAGCGTCAGGGGACCATCACCAACGATCTGGCCGCCGCCGAGGACCTCAAGGCCAAGGCGGTCGAGGCGGAAGAGGCCTACAAGAAGGCGCTGGCCGATGCCCGCGCCGAGGCGCAGAAAATTGTCGCCGAGACCAAGGCGGCCATCAAGGCCGACCTGGACAAGGCCAACGAGAAGGCCGATCAGGAGATCGCCGCCCGCACCGCCGAGGGCGAGAAGGCGCTGGCCGAAATCCGCGATGGCGCGCTTGATGCCGTCCGGGACGTGGCCAAGGATGTCGCCGCCGAGCTGGTCTCGGTCATGGGTGGCAAGGCGGACGGGCGCAGCGTGACTGCGGCTGTCAATGCCCGGATGAAAGGATGAGCCCGATGCGCAAGCTGAGTGTCACACTGGCCGCGACACTGGCCGCTACCCCGGCGCTTGCCGCCGGTGGCCCGTTCTTTTCTCTGGGCAACACCGATTTCGTGGTGTTGCTGGCCTTTCTCATCTTTGTGGGCGTGCTCGTCTATCTCAAGGTGCCGGGGCTTCTGGGCCGCAAGCTTGATGAGCGGGCCGCGGGAATCAAGGCCGATCTCGATGAGGCGCGGCGCCTGCGCGAGGAGGCGCAGACCCTTTTGGCGCAATACGAGCGTCAGCAGAAGGACGTGCAGGCACAGGCCGACCGGATCGTGAAACAGGCCAAGGCCGAGGCCGAAGAGGCCGCCGTGCAGGCCAAGGCCGAGATCAAGGCCTCCATCGCCCGCCGCCTTCAGGCTGCCGAAGACCAGATCGCCAGCGCCGAGGCCCGCGCCGTGCGCGATGTGCGCAACGAGGCGATCATCGTGGCCACCGCCGCTGCGCGCGATGTGATCGCCAAGCAGATGACCGCCGCCGAGGCCGACAGCCTGATCGATGCGGGTATCAAGGAGGTCGAGGCCAAGCTCCACTGAGCCGCCGCGCCAGACATGATTTCGCAAGGCCGTGTTCCGAAAGGGGCGCGGCCTTGTTGCATCCGAGGGGTCGATTGAGGGTTTCACATTGCCCCCCGGCTGCGATATGTCAGCCAAGGGCAGGAAAAGGAGCCGATTGGCATGGCATTCGACTACGACCTTTTCGTGATTGGCGGCGGCTCTGGCGGGGTGCGCGCGGCGCGCGTGGCCGCGCAGGGCGGCGCGAAGGTCGCTTTGGCCGAGGAGAGCCGCTATGGCGGCACCTGCGTGATCCGGGGCTGCGTGCCGAAAAAACTCATGGTCTTTGCCTCGGAATTCCCCGACGCCATTGCCGAGGCGCGCGCCTATGGTTGGGAGGTGACGCAAGGGGCGTTCGACTGGAGCGCGTTCCGAACCAAGCTTCATGCCGAGCTGGACCGGCTGGAAGGCGTCTATCGCGGCATCCTGCGCAACAATGGCGTCGAGACCTTCGACATGCGCGCGCGGCTCGCTGATCCGCACACGGTCGAGTTGGCGGACGGCACGCGGCTGAGCGCGCGGCACATTCTGATTGCCACCGGCGGCCATCCGGTCAAGCCCGATCTGCCGGGGGCCGAGCACGCGATGGTGAGCGACGATCTGTTTCTGATGGAGCGGCTGCCGAAATCCATGCTGATCATCGGCGGCGGCTATATCGCCTGCGAGTTTGCCTGCATCCTCAACGGGCTGGGCGTTGCGGTCACGCAATTCTATCGCGGCGCGCAGGTGTTGCGCGGCTTTGACGAGGAGGCGCGCGGGCTTGTCTCGGACGAGATGATCCAGTCCGGGGTCAACCTGCATCTGGGCACGAATATCGCCGAGATGGAGCCGGTTGACGGCGGCTACCGTGTCTGCGGGACCAACGGGCAGGAAGCGGTCTTTGAGCAGGTGCTCTTTGCCACGGGCCGTGCGCCCAACACGCGCGATCTGGGGCTGGAGGCGGCGGGTGTCACGGTGGGGCGCAAGGGCGAGATCGTGGTCGATGACTATAGCCAGACCAGCGTGCCCTCGATCTATGCCATCGGCGACGTGACCGACCGGGTCAACCTGACGCCGGTGGCGATCCGCGAGGGCATGGCCTTTGTCGAGACGGTGTTTGGCGGCAACCCGACTCCGGTTGATCACGACCTGATCCCGACGGCGATCTTTACCCAGCCCGAGATGGGCACCGTGGGCCTCTCGGAGGAAGAGGCGCGCGAGCGTGGACCGGTGGAAATCTACGCCACCTCGTTCAAGCCGATGCGCGAGAGCTTTGCCGGGCGCGCCACGCGGGTGTTGATGAAGCTGGTGGTCTGCGCCGAGACGCGCCGCGTGCTGGGATGTCATATCGTCGCCCCCGGCGCGGGCGAGATGATCCAGTTGGCCGGAATTGCGGTCAAGATGGGCGCGACCAAAGAGGATTTCGACCGCACCGTCGCGGTGCATCCGACCATGTCGGAAGAGATCGTGACGATGAAAACACCGGTGCGGACAGCTTGATTTCTCGGGCGTCCTGCACAGGTTAGACACAAGCCCGTGAAACGGCAGATACAACAAGGGAAGATGTTCATGGCTGGAAACAATGGTGGCCCGTGGGGCGGTGGAGGCGGCAATCGCGGTGGCGATGACGACCGGCGCCCGCCCGGTGGCGGCAGGCGACCGCCCGAAGGCGGCTCGCAACTCCCCGAGATCGAAGATCTGGTGCGCAAGGGTCAGGACCAGTTGCGCGTGCTGATGGGCGGGCGCGGCGGCGGCGGCCGGGGCGGCGCAGGCGGCGGCGGAGAGGGACCGAAATTCGGCAAGGGCACGATTGGCCTTGCGGCGCTTGGCGCGGTCGCGCTTTGGGTGTTTTCCAGCCTCTACACCGTCAAGCCGGAAGAGCAATCCGTCGAGTTGTTTCTTGGCAAATACTACAAGACCGGCAATCCGGGTCTGAACTTTGCTCCGTGGCCGATCGTCTCGGCCGAGATCGTGAACGTAACCTCCGAGCGCACCGAGGATATCGGTCGGCGGGTCGGCGGGCGCGAAGAGGGGCTGATGCTGACCACCGATGCCAATATCGTCGATATCGACTTTCAGGTCGTTTGGAACATTTCCGACCCGTCCAAGGTTCTGTTCAATATCCGCGACCCGCAGCTGACGGTGCAGGCGGTGTCCGAATCGGTCATGCGCGAGATCATCGCCGCGTCGAACCTGTCGCCGATCCTCAACCGGGATCGCGGAATCATCGCCGATACGGCGATGGCCAACATTCAGGAAACGATGGACGAGTATAATAGCGGCATTCGGATTGTTCGCCTCAACCTCGACAGAGCCGATCCGCCCGGCGAGGTGATCGACAGCTTCCGCGAAGTGCAGGCCGCCGAGCAGGAGCGCGACCGTCTGCAACGTCAGGCCGATGCCTATGCCAACCGTGTGCTGGCCGAGGCGCGTGGTCAGGCCGCGCAGATCCTCGAGGACTCCGAGGGCTACCGTGCCCGCGTGGTCAACGAGGCACAGGGTGATGCGAGCCGCTTTACGTCGGTTCTCACGGAATATTCCAAGGCACCCGAGGTCACGCGCCGCCGTCTTTATATCGAAACGATGGAGCGGGTTCTGGGTGGAATCGACAAGACGATTCTGGACAATGCGGTTCTGGGTGGCGATGGCGGCACTGGCGGCAGCGGCATCGTGCCATATCTGCCGCTCAATGAGCTGCGTCGCAGCAATCCGAATGCAGGGGGGAATTGATCATGGGTAAGGGTAAATTCATCCTTCCGTTTTTTGTCGTCGCGATTTTCCTCGGGCTGTCGTCCATCTTCGTCGTGGACGAGCGCGAAAAGGCGCTGGTGCTGCAATTTGGCCAGATCAAGTCCGTGAAGGAAGAGCCGGGGCTGAACTTCAAGATCCCGTTCATTCAGGAAGTCGTGCGCTATGACGCCCGTATCCTGTCGCTCGATACCGACACGATCGAGGTGACGCCCTCGGATGACCGCCGTCTGGTGGTCGATGCCTTCGCGCGCTACCGGATTCGTGACGTGGTCCAGTTCCGTCAGGCGGTCGGCGTCGGCGGTATCCGCATGGCCGAAGACCGGCTGTCGTCGATCCTCAATGCGCAGATCCGCGAAGTGCTGGGTGCCGATCAGGTGACGTCGGACACGATTCTGTCAGAGGAACGGCGCAGCCTGATGCTGCGCATTCGGCAGCAGGCGCAGCGCAGCGCGGAGGGTCTTGGTCTTGACGTGGTCGATGTGCGCCTGAAGCAGACCAACCTGCCCGATCAGAACCTTGAAGCCACTTTCGCGCGGATGCGCGCCGAGCGTGAACGCGAGGCTGCCGACGAGATCGCGCGTGGTAACGAGGCCGCGCAGCGGGTGCGCGCCCTGGCTGACCGGACCGTGACCGAGACGCTGTCGGATGCCGAACGGCAGGCGCAGGTGATCCGGGGCGAGGCCGATGCAGAGCGCAACGCGGTGTTTGCCGAAGCCTTTGGCGCGGACCCGGAGTTCTTTGCCTTCTACCGCTCGATGGAAGCCTACGAAAAATCGCTCGGGGGTGAAAACTCGATGCTGGTGATGACCCCGGACGGCGAGTTTTTCGATTACTTCCGGTCGGGCAGCGGCACCGAATGATCGAAACGGCGCTTCTGGCCCTCGGGCTGGTGCTGCTTGTGGAGGGGCTGGTCTATGCGCTGGCCCCTTCGCTTGTAGAGCAGATGCTTGTGGCGCTGGCGGCGATCCCACCCGAGGCGCGGCGGCTTCTGGGTCTGTTGGCGCTGGTGACGGGGTTGGCGCTCATCTGGGTCGCCAAGGCGCTTGGCGCTTGATTTTCGCGTGTCATGAGGATCACATAGGGGTGACACGATGGCAGGGGCTTTGCGATTGACCCGTGCGACCCTACATTCCCTCATGCACGCTGAGTCAGACCGGCGAGAGCCGGAATTGATCAAAGGAGAGTTCGGAGTGAGCAAATCTGTAATTAGCGCAACACGACCGATGCAGGGTCCGATGCGCGCCCTGTGGCTGCTGGCATTGAGCATCGGGCTCTTGATCGCTCAGGCGATGATCGCGCAGGCGCGCCCTGACAGTTTCGCCGATCTGGCGCAGAAGGTCAGCCCCTCGGTGGTCAATATTACCACCTCGACGATGGTCGAGGGCGATGCCGGTGCAAGCCCGTTGGTGCCCGAAGGCTCGCCCTTCGAGGATTTCTTCGAGCGGTTCCGCGACCAGATGGAGGAGGGCAACCGGCCACGGCGGTCCTCGGCGCTTGGGTCGGGCTTTGTCATTTCCGAGGACGGTTTCGTGGTCACGAACAACCACGTGATCGAGGGCGCGGACGAGATCAACATCGAGTTCTTCTCGGGCAAGACCCTGCCCGCCAAGGTCATCGGCACGGACCCCAAGACCGACATCGCGGTCTTGAAGGTCGAGAGCGACACGCCGTTGCCCTACGTGACGTTCGGCGACAGCGACACCGCGCGTGTGGGCGATTGGGTGCTCGCCATGGGCAACCCGCTGGGGCAGGGCTTTTCGCTCTCCGCCGGGATTGTCTCGGCGCGCAATCGCGCGCTGTCGGGAACCTATGACGATTACATCCAGACCGATGCGGCGATCAATCGGGGCAATTCGGGTGGGCCGCTCTTCAACCTCGATGGCGAGGTCGTGGGCGTCAACACCGCGATCCTGAGCCCCACGGGCGGATCCATCGGGATCGGGTTTTCCATGGCCGCGAACGTGGTCAAGCAGGTGGTCGCGCAGTTGCAGGAATTCGGCGAGACGCGGCGTGGCTGGCTGGGTGTGCGCATTCAGGACGTGACCCCGGACGTGGCCGAGGCCATGGGGCTGGAAAAGGCCGCAGGCGCCCTTGTGACCGATGTGCCCGAGGGGCCGGCGGCGGAGGCCGGGATGCTCTCGGGCGACGTGATCACGTCCTTTGACGGGCGTGACGTGGCCGACACCCGCAGCCTTGTGCGGCAGGTGGGCAATACCGAGGTGGGCAAGACCGTGCGCGTGATCGTGTTCCGCGAGGGCAAGACGCAGACGCTGCGGGTGACGCTTGGCCGTCGTGAGGAAGCCGAAGGCGCGATCCCGGTGGTGCAGCCCGGCGGCGCGCCGGAGGCACCCGAGGAGAAATCCGTCTTTGGGGTGACGCTCCAACCGCTCGATGACGAGGTGCGCGGGCAGCTTGAGCTTGACAGCAGCGTGACCGGGCTGGTCGTGACGGGCGTCGACGAGGCCTCCGAAGCCTTCGAGAAGGGCCTGCGCGCGGGTGACGTGATCACCGAAGCGGGCCAGCAGAAGGTGGCAAGCATCGCCGACATGGATGCCCGCATCGCCGAGGCGCGCGAGGCGGGGCGGCGGTCCCTCCTGCTCTTGGTGCGGCGGGCGGGCGATCCGCGCTTTGTGGCGCTCGGGATCGAGGAATAGGCGCAACCGCGTCCAGTCTTGTGAAAGGCCCTCCGTTCGGGGGCCTTTCGCGTTCCGGGGACGTGGTGTCGGGTGAGCCGATCGGCTATGCGATCGAAAACGGCACCAGCGCCGCATCCTTGCGCAGATAGAGCGGGTGCCTGGCCGAGCCGTCCTTGTTGAGGCCGAAGCACCGTAGCGGGCGGCCTGTTGCGGCCAGGGCGAGTGTGGCCGCGCGCACGATCCCGCCATAGCGCGCGTGCAGCTTGCCATAGGCCATGACGATCAACTCGGCCTCTTCGGCCATGGCGAGGAGCGCGGGGATATTGGCCGGGCTGCACGCCAGATCGGGTGCGGGCAGGTCGCGCGGCGATGTGGCGCGCCAGTCCAGCACATTGCCCTTGAGATAGCGGGTAAAGCCCCAGTCGCGCGCAAAGCCCAATTCGCGGTGACAGGTGGGATCAGAGATCTCGGCGCTGGCCACCGAGGGGTTCATGCCCACAAAGAGCACGGCGCGGGGCTGCGCGCCCTCGTGTGTCCAGTCGCGGGTCAGAGCCTGCCGGTAGCGCCCGCAGGGTGAAAACGTCGCCCCGCCGATGACACCGTCGGGCAGGCGCAGCCGCACCTTGCCGCCGGGGTCGTGCCGGTCCTCGGGGGCGCTCATCGGTTGAAGACGCGCACGGGGTGCAATTCGCCTGCCTTGTAGTGTCCCACCGCAAGCGCGCGGCCGTCCAATGCGGCCCAGCATTCCTCGCCATAGTCCACGTCGCTTGCGATCACCATGCCGGGATTGCCGTTGCGCAGCCGCGCCGCGCCTTCGGGCGTGGCGGTGACCATGGGCAGATCCGAAAGCCCCTCCTCCAGCGGACGAATATAGGTGTCCAGATCGCCGGTGCGGGCCAGTGCCTCGATCGTCTCGAGGCTCACCCCGTCCTCGGCGTCGAACGGCCCGGACCAGAGACGGCGCAGCGTGACCACATGGCCGAAACAGCCGAGCGCCTCGCCAAGATCGCGGGCGATGGCGCGGACATATCCGCCCTTGCCGCAGACCATGTCGAGCACGGCCGTATCATCATCGGGCCGGTCCACAAGCAGCAGTTCCTCGACCCAGAGCGGTCGGGCCGCGACCTCGAATTCCTCGCCGTCGCGGGCGCGCTTGTAGGCGCGTTCACCGTCGATCTTGACGGCGGAAAAGCGCGGCGGAACCTGCATGATCTCGCCCACGAAGGCCCCGAGTGCGGCCTTGATCGCATCATCGCCGGGGCGCGCGTCGCTTGTCGCCATCACCTCGCCCTCGGCATCGTCGGTATTGGTCGCCTGCCCAAGCCGGACGGTGAAACGGTAGGCCTTGAGCGCCTCGGTGATGTAGGGGACGGTCTTGGTCGCCTCGCCGAGCGCGATGGCCAGAACGCCGGTCGCCTCCGGGTCGAGCGTGCCGGCATGGCCCGCCTTGCGCGCCTCAAGCGCCCACTTGACCTTGTTGACCACGGCGGTGGAGGTGAGGCCCGCGGGCTTGTCCACCACCAGCCATCCCGAAAGGTCGCGCCCCTTTGGCTTTCGTGCCATGTCCGGTCCCTTGTTGTCTTCAGATCAGGGTCGAGCGCCTAGTCGAGTGCAGTCCCGCCGTCAACCACCACGCCCACCATCGGCCCGAGCGGAAACCCGAGATCGGAGCGCGCAAGCCCCGGCGCGTGGAGCCGTGACACCTTGCCATCGAGATAGAGCGCCTGTGGCGCGCCGAGGTGGTCGCGGAAAACGCGGGCGAAGCGGTGGAAATTCACCGGCGCGTCGGAGATGAGAAACCACACGCGCCGCCCGTCAGCCGAGGTGCCGACACCGTTGCGGATATGGCGGCTGCCGCTCTCCTCGAGGAAGCGGGGGTGGAGCGCGCCGTCGATCACCAGCATCGGCCCCGATTGCGTGGCAAAGCGGCAGGTGGGGGCCTCACGCGCGAAGCGGCGCGTTTCAATGACATGGGCGGTGGTGCCGGTCACGCAGAACACGCCGTTGGGCAACATCCCGAAGTTGCCCGGCCCTGCGGAGGTGACGAGGGGCGCTATCTCCTGTCCTGCCTCGACATGAAGGCCGACGGGGCGTCTGTCGGCGTGATACATGCCGCCGTTCATGGCGAAGGCAAGGCGCTTGCCCTCGGGTTTCAGCTGCCGGTCGATATTGGCGAAACTGCCAAGCGGCGTATCGCGCGTCGGGTCATTGAGAAAGAGGCGGATATCGTCGCGCGCGGCATCGGCCCCGCAGAGCGTATAGCCTGCACCCTCAAAGGTGATGGCGCGGCAGAAGGCGGCGGCGGGGAGGGGGGCGAGCAGAACAAGCGCGGCCAGAAGCGCAGAGGCAAGCGCGCGCGGTCCTGTCCCGCCTGTGCCCGTCATGCTCCGGCTTGACCGGAGCATCTCCGGCCACAGCCCGACCCACGAGATTGCCCGGTCAAGCCGGACAATGACGCGCGCTTGCCGCAGGCCGGGGCCTTTACCCCTCCACATCCCGGCGCACCTTGTCCTCTGCGAAAAGCCGCCGCGTCTCGTCCATCTGGTCAAACGTCTCATCGAGGCGAAAGCGCAGATCGGGGGTGAATTTCAGCCCCGCCTTGCGCCCGATGATGCGGCGCAATTCGGATTTGTTGCGCGCCAGCAGCGTGACCGCGTCCTCCGCCCCCCGCCCGCCAAGCGGCATGACAAAGGCGGTGGCGATCTTGAGATCGGGCGAACAGCGCACTTCGCCCACGGTGATCGACAGGCGGTTCAACTCGGGATCGTGGATATCGCCCCGCATCAGCACCTCCGACAGGGTGCGGCGGATCAGCTCTCCGACGCGCAACTGCCGTTGCGAGGGGCCGGGGCCGTCATGTGTCTGGTGTCGTGCCATGAGGCGCATCTAATCCCTGGAACACGCCATGCCAAGCGGGCAAGGCTCAATCGCCGAGATCGGTGAAAAGATTCTCGCTTTCGACAAAGTCGATCCGGTCCTCGGACACGGTGCCGTCGTTGATGTCGCGCGTCTCGACCCGCCCGTCGCCGAAGCCGAGGATCACAACGTCGCATATATCGAGGAACAGGCCGTTCTCGACCACCCCGGGCATCTGGTTGAGCGCCATGGCAAGCTGATGCGGGTTGCCGATGCGGGCAAGATGCAGGTCGACGATGTAATTTCCCTCATCGGTGATGAAGGGCCGGTCGCCGTTCATGCGCAGCGTGGCGTCGCGGCCCAGCACGTCCATGTTGATCAAGAGTTCCTCGACCAGCGATTTCGTTGTCTGCCAGCCGAATGGGATAATCTCGACCGGGAGCGGAAAGGCGCCGAGTGTCTCGACCTCCTTGCCGATATCGGCGATCACGATCATCTGGTCGCTGGCGGTGGCGACGATCTTTTCCTGCAATAGCGCGCCGCCGCCGCCCTTGATCAGGTTGAGATTGACGTCGAACTCGTCCGCGCCGTCGATCGTCACATCAAGCCATTTCGCCTCGTCGAGGCTGATCACCTCGATGCCGACCTCGCGGGCCAGTTCAGCGGTGCGGGTGGAGGTGGGCACACCCTTGATCCTGAGACCGTCCTCGCGCACCAGCTCGCCCAGACAGCGCACCATCCACGCAGCGGTGGAGCCGGTGCCGAGACCCACGCGCATCCCGTCCTCGATATAATCGACCGAGCGTTTGGCGGCGACGAACTTGGCCTTGTCGATGGGGGACAATTCTCCGGTCATGGGACATCTCCGCGTGGTTTTGCCCGGTCTTATAGGCGCGATGGCCGCGCGGTGCGAGGGGCAATCGCGCTCAGACGGTCATGTGACGCGCGCGCGCGCCCCGCTCGATGGCCGCTGCGTGCAGCCGGTCGATGTTCAACTCGTAGCGCATTTCCTCGAGCAGGCGCAATTCGCGGTCGTTGAGCGTGCCGTCGGCGGCCGCCACGTCGCAGGCCAGCGCATAGGCCGTCTCATAGAGGCGTTCGGGCAGGTTGGCACGGATCAGCCCGAAAAGCGCGTCAAGCCCGTCCTCGACCGCGAAGAGGTCAAACACGGTCTGCGACATGACCCGCAGCCGGTCGAGATCGTAATTGGCAAAAACCGGCAGGTTGTTGATCTGGCTCTCGATCTTGACAAGCTCGGCGGTGCGCATGTCCTCGTCCGAGGCCGAGACGGCAATCATCACCGCCACGAGGCAATCCTCGGGGCTGAGCGGATGGGGGACGGGATCGGACATGGGATGCCTTTCAGGGGTGATGTTGCGGCGCAGAATATTGACTGTCCCGCCTCCCGGCAATAGGTAGCGCGAAGCCGCGCGGTCCTGTCCCCGCACGGAAAATCTGGAGTTTGAGCAATGTCCGATCTGCGCGACGCCGCAATGCAATCAAAAGCCTGGCCTTTTGAAGAAGCGCGCCGGGTGCTCAAACGCTATGAGAAGGCCCCGCCGGAGAAGGGCCATGTGCTCTTCGAGACGGGCTATGGCCCCTCTGGCCTGCCGCATATCGGCACGTTCGGCGAGGTGCTGCGCACCACGATGATCCGCCGTGCCTTCGAGGTGATCAGCGATATTCCGACGCGGATGATCTGTTTTTCCGACGATCTTGACGGGATGCGCAAGGTGCCGGGGAACGTGCCCAATCAGGGCGCGCTGCGCGAACACCTGCAAAAGCCGCTGACAAGCGTGCCCGACCCGTTCGGCACCCATGACAGCTTTGGCGCGCACAACAACGCCATGCTGCGGCGGTTTCTCGATACGTTCGGCTTCGAGTATGAGTTCATTTCCGCCACCGAGTTCTACCGCTCGGGGCAGTTCGACGAGGTGCTGCGCCGCGCCGCCGAACGCTATGACGCGATCATGGCGATCATGCTGAAATCCCTGCGCGAGGAGCGCCAGCAGACCTATTCGATCTTCCTGCCGATCCACCCCGAGACGGGCCGCGTCCTTTACGTGCCGATGAAGCATGTCGATGGTGCGAAGGGCGAGATCACCTTTGACGACGAGACGGGGCGCGAATGGACGCTTCCCGTCACCGGCGGGAACGTCAAACTGCAATGGAAGCCGGATTTCGGGGCGCGCTGGGCCGCGCTCGGCGTCGATTTCGAGATGTATGGCAAGGACCATTCCACCAACACGCCCATTTATGACGGCATCTGCCGGGCGCTTGGGGAACGCGCGCCGGAGCATTTCACCTATGAGCTGTTTCTCGACGAGACCGGGCAGAAGATTTCCAAGTCGAGCGGGAATGGGATCAGCATCGACGAATGGCTGCGCTATGCCGCGACGGAATCCCTGAGCTATTTCATGTATCAAAAGCCCAAGACGGCCAAGCGGCTCTATTTCGACGTGATCCCCAAGGCGCTGGACGAATACCACCAGCAACTGCGCGCCTATGCCGGGCAGGACATCACGCAGCGCCTCAACAACCCGGTGCATCACATCCACAACGGCGACGTGCCCGAGAGCCGTATGGTCGTGCCCTTCTCGATGCTTTTGAACCTCGCGTCGGTCTCTGCCGCGCAGGACAAGGCCACGCTCTGGGGCTTCATCCGCCGTTATGCGCCCGACGCCAGCCCCGAGACGCATCCCGATCTTGACGCGGCGGCGGGCGGTGCGGTGCGCTATTACGAGGACTTCGTGGCACCGCACAAGGTTTATCGCGCGCCCACCGATCTGGAGCGCGAGGCGCTCGTCGATCTGCGCGACCGGCTGGCTGCGCATGAGGGCGCGCGCGACGACGAGACGCTGCAAGGCATCGTCTACGACGTCGGACGCGACCGGTTCGAGCCGCTGCGCGACTGGTTCACGGCGCTTTACGAGGTGTTGCTGGGGGCCTCGCAGGGGCCACGGTTCGGCGGGTTCATCGCCCTTTACGGCGTGGAAGAGACCGTGGCGCTCATTGACCGGGCGCTGGCGGGCGAGATGGCTTGACGCGGATCATTGCGCGCGCGCCGGGGGCTTGGTAGCCTCCGGTGCAAAAGAGCATGAGGCCCGCGATGCAGTATCCCCTTGTCACCCTGATGGCCGCCCTTGGCCTTGCCGCCTGCGTTCAGGCGGTGTCGATGCCCGAGCCTGCGGAGGGCGCGGCGCTCTTTGCCGCGAACTGCGCGCAATGCCACGGCGCGGGCGGCCGGGGCGACGGGCCATGGGCCAAGGGGATGGTCCCTCCGCCTTCTGACCTGACGCGGCTTGGCAACGGGGCGTTCCCGCGCGCGCGGGTCCTCTCGGTGATCGACGGCTATGACCGCACCGGCCTGCCGGGGCAGGAGATGCCGGAATTCGGCCTGCTCTTGCGCGGGGATACGGTGCCGGTGGATGTGGGCGACGGGGTGCTCACGCCGACGCCGCGCCCGCTGGCCGCGCTTCTGGCCTATCTGGAGAGCATTCAGGAGGGGTAGGGCGCCGACCGCTGCGGCCAGCGCCCCTTTGCCTCAGAGGCTTGCGTCGAGTGCGGCGAGGATCGCGTCGCCCATCTCGACAGTGGAGACCGGCGTGCCGCCGTCCGGCCCCATCAGATCACCGGTGCGCACGCCGTCTGCCAGCACCTTTTCCACAGCCGCTTCCACGCGCGCGGCCTCGTCGCCCAGATCGAAGGAATAGCGCAGCGCCATGGCAAAGCTGAGGATGCAGGCAATGGGGTTGGCTTTGCCTTGCCCTGCGATGTCGGGGGCGGAGCCATGCACCGGCTCGTAAAGCGCCTTGGGCCGGCCATTGGCCATCGGTGCCCCGAGCGAGGCCGAGGGCAGCATCCCCAGAGAGCCCGTCAGCATCGCCGCAAGGTCCGACAGCAGATCGCCAAAGAGGTTGTCGGTCACGATCACGTCGAATTGTTTGGGCCAGCGGGTCAGCTGCATCGCGCCCGCGTCGGCATACATGTGGCTGAGCTCCACATCGGGATACTCGGCCTGATGCACCTCGGTCACCACCTCGCGCCAGAGCACGCCGGATTCCATCACATTGGCCTTCTCCATCGAACAGACCTTGTTCGAGCGTTTGCGCGCCAACTCGAAGGCCGAGCGCGCGACGCGGGCGATCTCGGATTCGGTATAGCGTTGCGTGTTGATGCCGACGCGCTCGTTGCCCTCGCGGATCACGCCGCGCGGCTCTCCGAAGTAGACGCCGCTCGTCAGTTCGCGCACGATCATGATGTCGAGACCGGCCACCACGTCGCGCTTGAGCGAGGAGAAATCGGCGAGCGCATCAAAGCATTGCGCAGGCCGCAGGTTGGCATAGAGGTCCATTTCCTTGCGCAGGCGCAGAAGGCCGCGCTCGGGCTTCACGCTGAAATCGAGGCTGTCATATTGCGGCCCGCCAACGGCCCCGAGCAGCACCGCGTCCACCTCTTGCGCGCGGGCCATGGTGTCGTCGTGCAGCGGCGTGCCGTGCTTGTCATAGGCACAACCGCCGACCAGATCCTCGCTCACGTCGAAGGCGATGCCGCGTTTGGCGCCGAACCAGTCGATGATGCGGCGCACCTCGGCCATGACTTCGGGGCCGATTCCGTCACCGGGCAGGATGAGAAGCGAGGGGTTGGGCATGGGGTCTGTCCTCTTGGGTGTTTGATTGTCCGATGGCCTATCCCCCGCGCGCGGCGGGGTCAAGAATGGGTGCGCTCAGTCGATCGTGAGGTCCACCCAGACAAGGCGGTGCGGGCCGGTCAGATCGTCCTCGGGCGTGAGGTGCAGGCCCGCATCGGTGACGGTGAGACCCGCAGAGGGCAAGAGATAACTCACGCGCAAGGGTCCGGTCTGCGGCCATCGGGCTGTCGCGAGGTCCGGCAACGGGTCCTGCACACGCGGATCACGCAGAAGCGCGCGGATCGCCTCGTGCCGTCCCTCGCCGCGCGCGGGGTCAAGATTGGCCACGCCCGCGATCACGAAAGGCGCTTCCGGCGCGGGACCGAACCGGCCGTCGAGGATGTGCTGCCAGAGACGGATTTCGTCGGCATTGCGCCGCCCGTTGCGGTCCTCCGGCCCGTCAAAGACCGGCGGCGCGGCGTGAAAGGCAAGGATCGTCAGCCGCCCCTCGGGCAGCGTGACCGACACTTCCCAATGCCCGACCGACGAGAGCCTCTGCACGGCTTGCGTCTCCTCAGACGGGAAAGGCCGCCCATCCACCTCCGGCAAGAGCGCGCCGGGAAGGTCGCGCCAGAGAAGCGCGCTCCAGTCGCGCGCGGCCCCCGTGTCGATGGGGTGGCGCGACAGAAGCGCCATGCCTCCCTGACCGGAAAACGCGCCATAGCCCTGGGCATCCCCGGGACCCCCGCGCCGCCCGTCGCCATCCATGTCAAGCCCGGTGGGCCAGCCGCTGTTGGGCCGCGGCGCAAAGACATGGGGATAGACCGGCCCCGCCCGCGCAATCCGGTCGCGCAGGGCGGTGAGCGCCATCAGATCGCGGTCATGGTCCACGCCTTGCAGCAGCAGGATATCCGGCGCGACCTTGGCCAGAATATCCGCGAGCGCGGCCATGCGCGGGTCCGCGTCGCTCCGGATGTCGCGCAGCAGAAGGCCGGGGCCGGGCCGGGCAAGGGCCACGTTCCACGTGGCCACCCGGACGCTTCCGGCGTGCAGCGGCGCAGAGATCAGCACAAGGATCAGCAGCCAAAGCGCGCTCAGACGCCTTGCGTGGTGCCCGGCCCCTTCGCGGTATAGGTGCGTTTGCGTTTGTCTTCGATCATGGCCGCGATCCGGCTCATGGCGATGCCGCGCATCAGCAGGCTTGCGGGAAGAAAGGCCCATGCCGTTGTTGTCCAGATCAGGGTGTGCGGATCGGTTATGGTTACCGGGTCGAGAATCGAGGACGCCAGCGTAACCATGGCAGGTATGATGAAAGGCAGCAAGAAACCCAGAACCATGTTGAGGCCCGCATCCCGCCCGATCCGGTGCACCACGTCACCGCCCCCCGTGGGATCGAAGAGCGGCATGTTCACCCAGACATTGAAGCCGCTCCCGCGGTTTGGCCAGCCGTGAAACCGCACCAGCGTCAGGAAAATCAGGACCATCACCAGAGAGGCCATGTAGGAGACGCCCGCAGCGCGCCGCACCTGTGCGAAGAGGGCCGGGTCGGCGTCAGGCGGCAACATCACGACCATCAGGCCGACCGGCGAATACGGGAAATCCACTGCCGCCCCAAGGCCGTCCGCGAGGCTTGTCAGCAGGATCGTCGCCTTGGTCGGGGCCACCTCTCCGCGGATGATGAGCGACAGCGTTATGAGGATCGCAGCGAGCGTTAAGAACCTGAGCCGGTTGTAGGGCGGGGCGAAGCGGAACTCGACGATCGACGGGTAGCGGGAATTATACTCGATGAAGGTCAGAACCGAGGCCAGGACAGCGAATATCATGACCATCTGCGCCGTGTCAGACTTGGTGAATGGCAACAGGAGCGCGGGCACCATCACCAGCACGGCGACAAGGATCGCACGAGAAATTGCTGCCGGGGTTTGCGCGCCCACTGCCCGTTCCTTCTGATACCGGTCGGGTGCGATGCGGTGCCGCCCCCTTGTCCCGTCATGATCCCGCCAATTATGGCGGTCTGCCTCAATCCTGCCCAATTTTTGCCCTCTTTCACCTCACAACGCAATAACCCGGTAAGGAGAACGCAAGATATCGGGCAATTTCATGGCGTAGTTGGTGCAGCAATGCATCAACCTTCGGGTAAAACCCCGGCATAACCTCATGAAATAGCGTATTTTGTGGCTGTCGCGCGGTGTGCCACAAGAGCGGAGGGCGCAGGCCGCGCCCTCCGGTTGACATTACACCCAGGGCCGCGCTTGTGCCGCCTGTGTCTCGAACGCCTCGATCGCGGCGGCCTTCTCCAGCGTCAGGCCGATGTCGTCGAGCCCTTCGAGCAGGCAGTGCTTCTTGAACGCGTCCACCCCGAAGGAAAACACCTCGCCGTCGGAGGTCGAGACGGTCTGCGCCTCCAGATCGACCTCGATGCGCGCATTGGCACCCTTCTCGGCCTCGCGCATCAGCATATCGACCTGGGTCTGCGGCAGGGCAATCGGCAGGATGCCGTTCTTGAAGCAGTTGTTGTAGAAGATATCGGCGAAGGACGGCGCGATGATGCAGCGAATGCCGAAATCGAGGATCGCCCAGGGCGCGTGCTCGCGGCTCGACCCGCAGCCGAAATTATCGCCCGCAACAAGGATCTGCGCGTCGCGATATTGCGGCCTGTTGAGCACGAAATCGGGGATTTCCTGGCCGTCATCGTCATAGCGCATCTCGTCAAAGAGATTGACCCCCAACCCCGAGCGCTTGATCGTCTTGAGGAACTGCTTGGGGATGATCATGTCGGTATCGACATTGATCAAGGGCAGGGGTGCTGCGATGCCGCTGAGTTTGGTGAATTTTTCCATTACATCATCTCCCGAACATCGGTCAATTTGCCGGTCACCGCCGCCGCCGCCGCCATGGCCGGCGACATCAGATGTGTGCGCCCGCCGCGGCCCTGGCGGCCCTCGAAATTGCGGTTCGATGTGGCCGCGCAGCGCTCGCCGGGCGAAAGTTGATCGGGGTTCATCGCCAGGCACATGGAGCACCCCGCAAGCCGCCATTCAAAGCCGGCCTCGATGAAGATATCCGCCAGCCCCTCTTCCTCGGCCTGCGCGCGCACAAGGCCCGAGCCGGGCACGACCATCGCCCGTTTCACGGCGATCTTCTTGCCCTTGAGGATTTCGGCGGCGGCGCGCAGATCCTCGATCCGGCCATTGGTGCAGGAGCCGATAAAGACCGTGTCGATCTCGACCTCCGAGAGTTTCTGGCCGGGCTTGAGGCCCATGTAGTCCAGCGACCGGCGCGCCGCCTCGACCTTGCCGCCCTTGAAATCCGAAGGATCAGGCACGCTGGCAGTGATCGGCAGCACGTCCTCGGGGCTGGTGCCCCAGGTCACGACGGGGGCAATGTCCTCGGCCCGCAGCGTCACAACCTTGTCCCAATGCGCGTCATCGTCGGAATAGAGCGTCTTCCACCAGGTGAGCGCCGCCTCCCACTGCGCGCCCTTGGGCGCGTGGGGCCGGCCCTTGCAGTATTCAAACGTCTTTTCATCCGGCGCGATCAGCCCTGCGCGCGCGCCGCCCTCGATCGCCATGTTGCAGACCGTCATGCGGCCCTCCATGCTCAGATCCCGAATGGCCTCGCCGCAATATTCGATGACATGGCCGGTGCCGCCCGCCGTGCCGGTCGCGCCGATCACCGAAAGCGTGATATCCTTGGCGGTCACGCCGGGGCGCAGCTTGCCGGTGATCTCGACCTTCATATTCTTGGCGCGGCGCTGAATGAGCGTCTGCGTGGCCAGCACATGCTCGACCTCAGATGTGCCGATGCCATGCGCGAGCGCGCCGAAGGCCCCATGCGTCGCCGTATGACTATCGCCGCAGACCACGGTCATGCCGGGCAGGGTCCAGCCCTGTTCGGGGCCGACAATATGCACGATCCCCTGTCGCACATCCGACACGGGGTAATAATGAATCCCGAAATCGCGCGCGTTGGTGTCCAGTGCCTCGACCTGGATGCGGCTGTCCTCGGTCATGGTGGCGGCATTGGCGCGGTCAAGCGTGGTGGGCACGTTGTGATCGGGCACGGCAATGGTCTTGTCGGGGGCATGGACCTTGCGGCCTGCCATCCGCAGCCCTTCAAAGGCTTGCGGGCTTGTCACCTCGTGCACAAGGTGGCGGTCGATATAGAGAAGGCAGGTGCCGTCCTCGGCCTCGTGGGCCACGTGGGCATCCCAGATCTTGTCATAGAGTGTCTTGGGGGACATGCGTCCTCTCCCGTTGCTGAATGGCTGCGGTCGGATGGGTGAACGGCGCGCGCCCTCAGAGACGCGCGCGCACGGAGCGTTGCGCCCCGAAGAACCGCCATGGCAGGCGCGCGCGATCATCCATGTCGAAAACCCGTGTCATCCCTTGCAAATACCGCGCGGGCGTGGCGCTCGCAAGGGGCTTGGCGGCGGCTCCCCGCGCCCGTTTTCTTCTGGCCCGAAATATCCCGGGGGAGTCGCCGCTTGCGGCGACGGGGGCAGCGCCCCCGATTCCCTCAGGCCGCCTCGTGTCGCAGGATCGCCGCCTCCGAGCCGTTCAGGCACCGCCGCGCGTGCCCGCCGTAAAGGTGCGGCTCCGCCTCCAGATTGGGGTTGAGCGCCAGAAGCCGCGTGCGGTCCGCCTCGGTCAGGGTCGAGAGCGCGGCACTTGCAGGGTGAAAGCTTTCGGTCTCGACGCCGTTGGCCCAGATCACCTGATGGCTGGGCAGCAGAAGGTGAATATAGGTCACCTCGCGCGAGCCGAGATCGACAGTGATCGTGTCGTTGTTGATCAGGTCGCGCGCCATCACCAGAACTTCGGGCGTGTTGAAGAGCGCGCGCGCCACGTCGCCGCGCACCAGCACCCGGTGTTCGGGGCTGACCAGAAGCGTGGCATCTGGCCGGTCAAGGCCAAGCGCCCCGGCGTTGAGCCGGATGGGCCGCAGGCGCGGCATGGCGAAAAGCCGCGCGCCGGTCATGCGGCGGCTGCCGATCCAGTGGATTTCCTGCGCACCGCTGTCGCGGGTCTGCACCCGGTCGCCTTCGCGTAATTCCTCGATGAGGCGCGGCCCCTCGGGCGTCTCGATCCGCGTGCCGGGGGTAAAGCAGATCACGCCGCCGCTTGCCGGGCTGGTGGCCGTGCCGCGCAGCGCATCAAGGCTGTGATGGACCACCCACATCTCGGTTTCGCGGGGCGGGATGTCGTCGAGAAACATCAGGAGCGGCGGCGCGCCGGGTCCCGTCTCGATCACCGTGACGGTATAGCTGCGCAACCCGTCGGTGACGACGAAGCCCGCATCCATGAGCGGCTCGTCCACCTCGATACGATCCAGATCCCGCCGGTCGCTGAGCGCCGCGCCCACCAGCCGCCTGACCATTTTTGCCGCGCGCTTGCGCTGCGCGGCATCCCCCTCCGCCATGTCCAGCCGCAAGAGATCCGGAGGGCCGTCCACGCGCACCACCTCTCCCCGCCAGGACCAGGTGATCCCGACAGACAGTGCCTCGGGCGGTGCTGCGCCCTGACCATCCAGTTCCGTTTGCGACCAGGAGATGACGAACGTGCCACGAAAGCCCGTTCCCATGCTCTGATGCCTGCCTCAGTTCTTTTTTTATTACCCGAACGCTAGCAAAACCGATTCGGTCTGCAAAGCCCTGAACGGGAAATTATTTCAAAAACGCAGTCTGAATTGCAAAGATCCCACAACCTGCCCCTCGCGCTGCTCCTCGAATTCCTCGCTGAGCCAGGTCAGGCCGTAGAAGATCGACGCGCCATTGCGTGCCTCCCAATGAAGGCCGCCGCGCACGCGCGCGCGGTAATCCTCGGCGGTCACGGTCGCGCTGCCGGGAAAGAATTCGCTATCCTCGACCCAGGCGATATCGGCCCCGAGGATGAAGGCCGCGCCCGGCACATCCTGACGCACGGCGCGGTAGCGCTGGCCGGTCACCGGTTCGCGCACCAGCAATTCGCCGCTCGTGAGACTGCCAAAGCTGAGATCGGCACCGGCCCGCACCAGCGTTTCCACGCCGACGCGGGCCTCGGCGAAGGGGCGCAGGCGCGCCCCGCCAAGATCAAAGCTGCGGCCCGCTTCGAGCACGGCCGTGGGATACACGCCGTCATCGACCTGGCCACGCTTTGCTGTGCCGCTGATCTCGTCGCCGCCGACGAAATCATGCAGCCAGTCCTGAAAATCGTCGAGGCCCGTTTGCGGGCCGACCACGACCAGATCCGCGCCGATCGCATATTCCATCTGTGCGTGTGTGAGGTGGGTATGCAGCCCGAGGCTGAGCGCGCCGGCAAAGGGGCGGTCCACCGGCGCGGGGGACGAGAGATCGTCGGGCGCGATGATCTCGCCGTTGAAGCGCAGTTCGAGCAATTCGCCAAAGCGGGACGGGGCCTGCCCTTCCCATCCGGGCGCATAGATGCGGCTCGACGCGACCGATCCGGTGCGCCAGCGATCATCGCCATCGCCGATGAGATCATTGGTGAAGATGAGGCCATAACCGATGCGCGACCGGCCCTCGGCCCCGGCCATACCGGCAAGGGCCACACTCATGCCCAGGGCAAAAGCAAAAAGACGCGTCATCGCGCGCTCCTTTCTTGTGCCCCCCCGGGCAAGTTTTCAATAACAGGAGCATGGGGTGATTTGCCAGCAAAACCTTGGTGGTTTCGGGGCATTCTTCTCAGAGCGCGCGCATCCAGAATTGCAGGGCGTGCGGGGTCTCGGTAGTCTGCCCTACCTCTTTCCAGCGGAACCGCGCGATGGCACCCGGCACGGGCGCATAGCCCCGCGCGCGCCAGAACGGATCGAGCGGGCGATAGCCGTCGGGGCGCGCGGGATGGTCAGGCGGACGGATCACCCCGCAAAAGGCTGCGTGGCTGCGGCCCATGGCGCGGGCGTGGCCCTCGCGCAGGTCGAAGAAGCGATGGCCGATGCCGCGACCGCGATAGCCGGGCAAAAGCACGCTCTCGGCGCAGTAGAAAATATGATCGAGCGGCACGCCGCAGTCTGCCATCGCCGCGCCGAAATCGGCGGCGTGATCCTCCATCGGGGTGCCGGTGGCGGCCCCGACCAGCCGCGCGCCGTCGAACGCGCCCACGAGGATTGCGTCGGGGCTGTCGCGGTAGACCTGAAGATAGCGCTCTTCATAGGCCGCATCGCCGTCATAAAGATAGGGAAAGGCGCGGAACACCTCGATGCGCAGACGCGCCACATCGGGCAGGGCGGCGGCAAGCGCGGGTCCGGTCAGCCGCTCGACCCGGATCATGCCGAGACCTGGGCCATCCAGTCCGCGAGGTTGTAATAGGTCACGACCCGCGTGATGCGCCCGTCCTTCACTGAGAAGAACGACCCGGCAGGCAGCCGATAGCTCTGACCGTTGGCCTCCGGCAGGCCCTCGTCGGTCTTGAGATAGGTGCCGTTGACGATGTATTCGGCCGCCGCGCGGGTGCCGCCCTCGGCCTCGAAAATCACCATGTCGGTCAGCGTCTCGCGGTAGCAGAGGCTCATATGCTCGCAAAAGGCGCGGAACGCGTCCTTGCCGATCCGCACCTGCCCCTCATTGACATGGTGGTGCACATCGTTGCTCAGGCAGGCAAGCATCCCGGCCGTGTCGCCCCGGTTGAAGGCGTCGAAATAGGTGCGAATGGTGTCGGTCATGTTTCCTCCACAGGTGGGCCCCAACGGGCGGTCAGGTGGCCGATGATCTGGTCGCGGGTCTGGCGATACGCATCGAGCCGCGCCTCGCGCGTCTGCGCAAGGCCGGTGGGGTCCATGATCGGCCAGTAAACGACATCGAGGTGATAGAACCGCGTCAGTTCGAGCGCGCGGCGCTGGCTTGCAGGGCTGAGCGAAACGATGAGATCGAAGGACGAAAGGTCATCACCCCACTCCTCCATCTCGTCAAAACTGCGCGTGCGGTGGCGGTCAAGCTCGACCCCGATCTCGCGGCAGACGGCGATGGAAAAGCCGTCGATCTCCATGTCACTCTTGACGCCCGCCGACTGAACATAGGTATCGGTGCCGTAGAATTTCTTCATGATGCCCTCGGCCATGGGCGAGCGCACCGCGTTGTGATCGCAGCAAAAGAGCACCGATTGCGGCAGCGGCTCCGGCATGTGCTCAGCCCCCGAAATGCAGCACGCAAATGAGGGTAAAGAGACGGCGCGCGGTGTCGGTATCGACCTCGGCCTTGCCTTCGAGGCGTTCCTCGAGGACGCGCGCGCCTTCGTTATGGATGCCGCGCCGCGCCATGTCGATGGTCTCGATCTGGCTGGGCGGCATGTTCTTGACCGCGTCGAAATAGCTTTCGCAGATCGCCCAGTAATCCTTGACCACCTGCCGGAAGGGCGACAGCGAGAGGTGAAATTCGGCCGCCGGTTCATCGTTCTCGGTGCGGATGTCGAACACAAGGCGCTTTTCGCGGATCGCAAGGCCCACGCGATAGGGACCGGTCGGCACCTCACGCCCGTCGCGGGCGGGCAGGGCAAAGCTGTTGTGCTCGATCAGGTCATACATCGCCACCTTGCGTTCCTGCTCGATCTCGGGCGTGGGCGGCGGCAGGTTGGCGTCGTCAAGTTCGATATGGCAGATGCGGCTCATGGGCAGATTTATCCGGGCTGTTTGCGCCTGTCCCTAGCCCAGCCGCGCGCTGCGGGCAATCGGGCGAGGTGAAATGCGCAGAGGCGTCACCCTTGTGCCACGCCCTGCCTCGCGATCGTCCTGTCAATGACGCAATTTTTGTCCGATGAGGCATATTGTTGCCTTGATCGAATGGCATATTGTCCTCAGATCGAGGATAATGAGCAAAGCGTTTGTAACGCACACGCGGTAATCAGGACCAACCATGCTGGAGTTTGAAAATGTCAGCAAGTCCTTCTGGACCGGCAGCCAGCACAAGGTGATCCTTGAGGACGTGTCGTTTCGCGTCGAGCTTGGGCGCAGCCTCGGTATCCTCGCGCCAAACGGCACCGGCAAGACCACCCTCATCAACATGATGGCCGGGCTGGAAAAGCCCGACGAGGGCGTGATCCGGCGCTCTTGCCGGATTTCCTTTCCGCTGGGGTTCATGGGCGGTGTCGTGACGCGCCTCACGGCCAAGGAAAACGCGCGCTATATCGCACGGCTCTACGGGCTTGACCCGGATTATATCGAATCCTACTGCCGCTGGCTCTGCGGGTTGGGCGAGTATTTCGACCAGCCGCTTGGCACCTATTCTTCGGGGATGCGCGCGCGGTTCAGCTTTGCCTTGATGCTGGCGCTTGATTTCGACATGTATCTGATCGACGAGGGGATGCCTGGATCGACCGATGTGGAGTTCAACCGCAAGGCTGGCGAGATCCTGCGCGAGCGGCTTGAGACCACGACGATCATCATTGTGTCGCACGACCCGAGGGTCCTTGAGAAATTCGCAAGCTCGGCGGCTGTGTTGACGGCCGGTAAACTCTATATGTTCGATACCTTGGAAGAGGCGAAAGAGCTTTATGACTACGAAACCCAAGGTTAGCAAATTCCGCATAAGACGCAGCCCGGTTCAGGGCAGCGCCGCGATCGAGGCCGAGGCACCGCAGGCCAAGGTTGCACGCGACGGACAAATCGACGCCGTGCGCGCCGCCGCGCCCGGCACGGACATAGACGAGATCCGCCGCGAGGGGCTGACCGGACGAGACTTGCGCATGGCCCGGCGCGTGGCGCAGAAGCACGGGCTGGCCCCCACCTCGGATTTCGACGCGGTGCGGCTTTTGCGGGCGCGCGGGATCGACCCGTTCCAACGGTCCGGTATGCTGGAGCTTGTGGCGGGTGGCGGTGCCGACAGAAGAGCCAAGGACGAGACGCATATCCAGTTGCCGCAGACAGTGCCCGTGCCGCGCAACACCCTGCCCGCGCGGGATGTGAACCCCGCCGACCGGCGCGCATCCGAGATCGTTGCCATCCAGCGCGATATTTCCCGCCGTCGCCGCCGCAAGCTGGTGCTGCTGTTCTCGCGGCTGATGGCCTTCGTGATCGTGCCCACCTTCCTTGCCGGGTATTATTTCAGCACCATGGCGACGCCGATGTATGCCTCCAACTCGGCCTTTCTGATCCTGTCGGCCGATGGTGGCGGCGGGGGCGGACGGGGTGGTCTCGGGGGCCTTATCCCCAGCCAGTTCGCCACCGGGCAGGACGCCATCGCAACGCAGGAATATCTTGAATCCAAGGATGCCATGCTGCGCCTCGACGAAGAGCGGGGCTTTCGCGCGCATTTCTCGGACCCTGCGATCGATCCGATCCAGCGGCTCGACCCGGAGGCCAGCAACGAGGCTGTCTACAAGCTTTATCGCCGCCATGTGAAGATCGGTTATGACCCCACCGAGGGGGTCATGCGCATGGAGGTGATCGCCGCGGATCCCGAGACCAGCCTGCAATTCAACCAGCGACTCATCGCTTATGCCGAGGAGCGGGTCGACGAGCTTAGCCGGGACAAGCGCAACGACGCGGTCAAGATCGCCGCCGAGAGCCTCGAGAACGCCAAGGCCGAGCGGCGCGCGGCGCAAGAGCGCCTCGTGGCGTTGCAGGAGGGCACGATCCTCGATCCCGAGGGCGAGATCGCGGGCATCCGCAGCCTCATCAATTCGGTCGAGTTGCAGTTGCAGGAAAAGGAACTGACGCTCAACATCCAGATGAACAACGCGCGCCCCAATGCCGCGCGCGTCGAGGCGCTGCAATCGGAAATCACCGTGCTGCGCGCCGAGCTTGAGCGGCAGAAGCGGCGGTTGACCGAGGCCAGTCTGGGCGACAGCTCGCTTGCCTCGAAGACAGCCGCGATCCAGATGGCTCAGGCCGATCTGGCAACCGCCGACATGGTGCTGCAATCGGCGCTGGAATCCATGCGCATGTCAGAGACCGAGGCCAACAAGCAGGTCCGCTACCTGACGGTGAGCGCGCGGCCCATCCTGCCCGAAGAGGCGAGCTATCCCAAGGTGTTCGAAAACACCGTTCTGGCCTTTCTGATCTTTTCTGGTATCTACCTGCTCGTGTCCCTGACCGCCTCCATCCTCAGAGAACAGGTAACCTCTTGACCATGCACGAGATCGACATTTCGGGCCTCCGCGTCGGCAACGCGCTCCCGCTCACCCTCATCGCCGGACCCTGCCAGCTTGAGTCGGCGGATCACGCCCAGATGATCGCGGGCACCTTGCAAGAGGCCTGTGCCGCCCATGGTGCGGGGCTTGTTTTCAAGGGCTCGTTCGACAAGGCGAACCGCACCTCGCTCTCGGGCAAGCGCGGGCTTGGGCTCGACGAGGGGCTGAAGGTGCTGCAATCGGTCAAGGATGCGCTTGGGGTTCCGGTGCTGACCGACATTCACACCGCCGATCAATGCGCGCCGGTGGCCGAGGTGGCCGATGTGCTGCAAATCCCCGCCTTTCTCTGCCGCCAGACCGATCTTCTGATCGCGGCGGGCGAGACGGGGGCTGTGATCAACGTCAAGAAGGGGCAGTTTCTTGCCCCTTGGGACATGCCCAATGTCATCTCCAAGATCGAATCGACCGGCAACACCCGTATCCTGTTGACCGAGCGCGGCACCTCCTTTGGCTACAATACTCTGGTTGCCGACATGCGCTCGCTGCCGCAGATGGCCGCGACCGGCTATCCGGTGGTGATGGACGCCACCCATTCGGTGCAGCAGCCCGGCGGGCGCGGCGGCAGCAGCGGCGGGCAGCGCGAATTCGCCCCTGTGATGGCGCGCGCCGCCGTGGCGCTTGGCGTGGCCTGCGTGTTCATCGAGACGCATGAAGACCCCGATAATGCCCCCTCGGACGGGCCGAACATGATCCCGCTGTCGCAGATGCCCGCGTTGATCGACACGCTGATGCAGTTTGACCGTCTGGCCAAGGCCCATCCGATCATTCTCTGACCCGAAAGATTTTTTATGACCAAACCGCTTTCGACCGTCATCCCCAACACCTGGGAATTCCTGCGTGACGCGATGATCGAGCCGACGGGGTTCCGCGAATACGATGCGCGCTGGAAATATCCCGATGCGATCAACCTGCCGGGGATCACCGCGCTTGGCCTCGGCCTTGGCACGCAGATCCATGCGCGTGGGATCGCGCCGGTGATCGCGGTCGGCAATGATTACCGCGACTATTCGCTCAGCATCAAGAATGCCCTCATCCTCGGGCTGATGCAGGCGGGGATCCAGGTCAAGGATATCGGCCCCGCGCTGTCGCCGATGGCCTATTTCGCACAGTTTCACCTTGATGTGCCCGCCGTGGCGATGGTCACGGCCTCGCACAATCCCAATGGCTGGACCGGGGTCAAGATGGGGTTCGAGCGTCCGCTGACGCATGGCCCTGACGAGATGGCCGAGTTGAAGGGCATCGTGCTCGAGGGGCGCGGCGTGGCGCGCGCGGGCGGATCGTATGAGTTTGTCCCCGGCGTGCGAGAGGCCTATCTCGATGACCTCGTGGGCGATTTCCGCATGACGCGCAAGCTGCGCGTGGTCTGCGCCACCGGCAACGGCACCGCCTCTGCCTTTGCGCCCGATCTCTTCGAGCGCATCGGCGTCGAGGTGATCCCCTCGCATAACCGGCTTGACTACACCTTCCCGCATTACAACCCCAACCCCGAAGCCATGGAAATGCTGCACGACATGGCCGCGACCGTGCGCGCCACGGGGGCGGATTTCGCGCTTGGCTTTGACGGTGACGGCGACCGCTGCGGCGTCGTGGATGACGAGGGCGAGGAGATTTTCGCCGACAAGGTGGGCGTCATCATGGCGCGCGACCTCTCGAAGATTTACCCCAATGCGACCTTTGTGGCGGATGTGAAATCCACCGGGCTTTTCGCCTCCGACCCCGAGTTGCAGAAAAACGGCGCGAGGGCCGACTACTGGAAAACCGGCCACAGCCACATGAAGCGCCGCGTCAAGGAATTGGGCGCGCTGGCGGGGTTCGAGAAATCGGGGCATTACTTCCTCGCCCATCCCATCGGGCGCGGCTATGATTGCGGGCTGCGCGTGGCGGTGGAGCTTTGCAAGCTGATGGACCGCAACCCCGCTATGTCGATGTCCGACCTGCGCCGCGCGCTGCCGCAGACCTGGGGCACGCCGACGATGTCGCCCTACTGTGCGGATACCGAGAAATATCAGGTGCTGGAGCGGATCGTGGCGCGGCTGGTGGCCAAGAGGGACGCGGGCGAGCCTCTCGCCGGGCGCGCCATCAAGGAGGTGGTGACGGTCAACGGTGCCCGCGTCATTCTCGACAACGGGTCATGGGGCCTTGTGCGGGCGTCGTCGAACACGCCCAATCTTGTGGTGGTCTGCGAAAGCAGCGCAAGCGAGGCCGAAATGCGCGCCATCTTCGCCGATCTCGACGCGGTCATCCGCACCGAGCCGGGCGTGGGCGATTACGACCAGACGATCTGAGCGAGAGGTGACCGAGGCGGTATTTTGGCCTGAAGCGGACATTCGAGATGATGTGCCGAGCCGCGCGAGTGCCCGACCGCCGGGTGGGCGCTGCAACGGTTGTGGAAGGCGCTTTATGGCGCAAAATACTTGAACGATTGTGACGATTGCACCGTTGCATAAGCGCCCGCCCGAGGGGGCGGTCGGGCGCTCGCGCGGCGGCGTGCAAGCACGCCTTGTCCCACGCGGGGGCAAGACGGCAACGGCAGCGACAGGCCAAATACGCCCTTTGGCGCCCGCTCAACCGTTCTTGCGCAATATCCCCCCCGCGAGGTAGAGCGAGCCGCAGATCAGGATGCGCGCGCGCGGGCTATGCGCCGCAATCTGCCGCACGGCGGCAAGGGCGCTTTCGGCGGTCTGCGCCTCCAACGCGACAGCGCGGGCGGCTTGGGCCGTCGCTTCGGCGGGCAGGGTTGCGGCCTCGCCGGGGATGGAGACGGCGGTGAGGCTCAGGGCCTGTGCCGCCAGCGGTGCGAGATAGCCTGCGATATCCTTGGTGTTGAGCATCCCGCAGACAAGATGGGTGGGCCGGGGCGGCAGGCTGGCCAGAAGCTGCGCCAGTGCCAGACCGGCGGCGGGGTTGTGGCCCCCGTCCAGCCAGATTTCAGCCTCGGGGGCGGCCTCGGGGATCGGACCCCGGAGCAGGCGCTGCATCCGCGCGGGCCAATGGGCGCGCGTGACCGCGCCCTCAAGCGCCGCCTCGCCGCACCCGAGCGCCCGCAGCGCGGCAATGGCGGCCCCGGCATTGTCCACCTGATGCGCGCCGGGCAGGTTCGGAAGCGGCAGATCGCAAAGCCCGCTCTCGTCCTGAAAGACCAGCCGCCCGCGTTCCTGCCAGACATGCCAGTGCTGGCCTTGCGCGATGAGCGGCGCACCAAGCCGCGCGGCCTCTGCCTCGATCACGGCCATCGCCGCGTCTTCTTGCGGGCCGACAACGCAGGGAACGCCGCGCTTGATGATCCCGGCCTTTTCGCCTGCGATTTTCGCCAGCGTATCGCCAAGATAGCCCTCATGGTCCATCGACACCGGCGTGATGATCGTGAGCGCGGGGCGCGCGATCACGTTGGTCGCGTCAAGCCGCCCGCCAAGCCCGACCTCGAGCAGGGTATAATCGGCGGGCACGCGCGCCATCGCCAGAAGGGCCGCGCAGGTGGTGATCTCGAAATAGGTGATGGGCGCGCCGCCATTGGCGGCATAGCATTCGTCAAGCAGCGCGGTCAGGTGATCCTCGGCAATGAGCGCGCCCGCCAGCCGGATACGCTCGTGAAAGCGGGCCAGATGCGGCGAGGTATAGGCGTGCACGCGCGCGCCCCCGGCCTCCAGCCCCGCGCGGATCATCGCCTGCGTGCTTCCCTTGCCATTGGTGCCCGCGATATGGATCACGGGGGGCAAGGCGTCCTGCGGATTGCCGAGCACATGCAGAAGCCGCCAGACCCGGTCAAGCGTGAGGTCGATGATCTTGGGGTGCAGCGCCATCATTCGCGCAAGGATGACGTCCGATCCGGGCGCGGTCATTTCCCGGGCGCGTCCCGCGTTGCGCCCGCGTCGGGCGCGGGCAGGTCGCCCTTGACCGCAGGCGGCAGGCCCATGAGCATCCGTGTGATGGTGACAAGTTCCTCGCGCAGCGCCGTCCGCGGCGTCACCCGGTCAAGCATCCCGTGCTCCAGAAGGTATTCGGCGCGCTGAAACCCCTCGGGCAGCTTCTCGCGGATGGTCTGTTCGATCACGCGCGGTCCGGCAAAGCAGATGAGCGCGCCGGGTTCGGCAATCTGAACGTCGCCCAGCATCGCGTAGGACGCGGTGACGCCGCCGGTGGTGGGATGGGTGAGCACCACGATATAGGGCAGCCCTGCCTCGCGCAGCATCTGCACCGCGACGGTGGTGCGCGGCATCTGCATCAGGCTCAGGATCCCCTCCTGCATCCGCGCGCCGCCGGCGGCCGAAAACAGGATCAGCGGGCGCTTGAGCCGCACGGCAGTCTCGGCGGCAGCGATGATCGCATTGCCCACATACATGCCCATCGAGCCGGCCATGAAGCTGAAATCCTGCGCCGCGGCGACGATGGGTGTGCGCCCCATCTCGCCAGTGGCGACAAGCATCGCCTCTTTCTCGCCGGTTTCCTTCTGTGCGGCGCGCAGCCGGTCGGGATATTTCTTCTGGTCGCGGAAATGCAGCGGATCGGGGGTGGGCGCGGGCACCTCGATTTCCGAGAACACGCCCCCGTCGAACAGCGCCTCGAACCGCACGCGGGGCGAGATCGCCATATGGTGACCGCATTGGGTGCAGACGTTGAGATTGCCCGACAACTCCCGGTGAAACAGCATCGTGCCGCAATCGTCGCATTTGGACCAGAGGTTTTCGGGAATCTCGCGGCGCGAGAAGATCGAGTTGATGCGCGGGCGCACGTAGTTGGTGATCCAGTTCATCGCGGGCCGGTCCCTGTCGCTTGGTCGTTGGGTGTCACTTAAGCGGGGCGCGCTGCAAATGCAATCAGCCGCGCAGGGCAAGCCGTATCGCCAGCCAGCCGCAAAACAGGATCAGCAGATCGGCGGGCATCATCGCCATGAGCGCCGCGCTGTCGCTCAACTCGAACGGATAGGCATAGAGCGCCAGCCCGTCGAATTGCCCCGTGGGCGCAGCAAAAAGGATCGCCGCGAAATTGTTGAGGAAATGCAGCGCCGTGGCTGGGCCGAGCGTGCCGAAGCGCGCGGTCAGATCGGCGGCGGCAAGGCCGAAAAGCGTGGCCCATCCCGCCACCGCCCAGGCCATGTCGTCATGGGTGGCAAAATCCAGATGCAGCATGCCGAAGCCGAGCGAGGGCAGGCCCATCCAGACCAGCGGCGAGGAAAAGCGCGCGGCCAACTGGCTCTGGAGATAGCCGCGAAACAGCACCTCCTCGGCGAGGACCTGGATGAAAAGCGCGCCAAGTGCCAGCGGAAGGAATGCAAGCCATGTGCCGGTGGCGAGGTTGCGCACCGGGGCAAAGGTATCCGGCAGCGGCAGAATCAACAGCACCGCATAGAGCAGTGCCACCGCGACCGATGCGCGTTTGAATTGCGACAGGGCGCGCGGCAGAGGGCCGATCATGGTGAGAAACCCGCGCCTGTGCACCGCCCGAACGCTCACCGTGAGCGCGGCGATGAGCAGCGCGAAGGTCAGAAGGTTGATGAGCACCCCCGCGGGCGTCGTCGCCGCGGCGATCCCCGGCGCGACCGCGGCCCAGCCTTCGGGGCCGAACAGCACCGGCAAGACCTGGGAATAGCCGAGGCTGAGCGCGAGAAACACCGCCACGGTCATCAGGCTGCCCGCCGCGAGGCGGCGCAGCGAGGCCGTCGCGCGGGCCGGGGCAACAAGGGTCTCATGGGCGGCATATCGCATGGCCGCGACGCTAGCTGCCTGTGCCCGCGCATGCAATCGGCTTGCCCCGCGCGGCCCACTGTCCTAGACCGATTTCAACATTTTACGGGAGGCCCCTCATGACCAGGATCGACAAAGCCAGACTGCCCAGCCGTTACGTCACCGAAGGCCCGGAGCGTGCCCCGCACCGGTCCTATTACTATGCCATGGGCATGACCGAGGAAGAGATCCATCAGCCACTTGTCGGTGTTGCGACCTGCTGGAACGAGGCGGCACCCTGCAACATCGCGCTCAACCGTCAGGCGCAGGCGGTCAAGATGGGCGTCAAGGAAGCGCATGGCACCCCGCGCGAGTTCACCACCATCACCGTGACAGACGGCATTGCCATGGGGCATGAGGGAATGCGCTCGTCGCTGGCCAGCCGCGAGGCGATTGCCGACTCGGTGGAACTGACGATGCGCGGGCATTGCTATGACGCGCTTGTCGGGCTGGCGGGCTGTGACAAGTCCCTGCCGGGGATGATGATGGCGATGGTGCGTTTGAACGTGCCGTCGGTCTTTATCTATGGCGGCTCGATCCTGCCGGGCAAGGCGCCGCAGATCGCCGAGATCCCCGAGGAATTCCGCGCCCGTGACCTGACCGTGCAGGACATGTTCGAGGCCGTGGGCTGGAACCAGAACGGGACCATGTCCGACAAGGCGCTCGATGCGCTGGAGCGCGTGGCCTGTCCCTCTGCGGGGGCCTGCGGCGGGCAGTTCACCGCCAATACCATGGCCTGTGTCTCCGAGGCGATTGGTCTGGCGCTGATGAACTCGTCGGGCATGCCCGCCCCTTACGAGAGCCGCGACCAGTTTGCCGAGGCCTCTGGCCATGCGGTCATGAACCTTCTGGAGAAGAACATCCGCGCCCGCGACGTGGTCACGCTCAAAAGCCTTCAGAACGCCGCGCGCGTCGTGGCCTGCACCGGCGGCTCCACCAATGCCGGGCTGCACCTGCCGGCGATTGCCCATGAGGCGGGGATCGATTTCTTCCTCGAGGATGTCTGCGATATTTTCCGCGAGACGCCCTATTTCGTCGATCTCAAGCCGGGCGGGGCCTATGTCGCCAAGGATCTCTACGACGCGGGCGGCATCCCGGTGGTGATGAAGGAATTGCGCAAGGCGGGTCTTATCCACGAGGACTGCATGACCGCGAGCGGCCGCGCCATCGGCGAGGAACTGGACCGCATCGAGCGCGAGGCCGATGGCAAGGTCATCTATCCCATCGAGACGCCGATCACCAGGACCGGCGGTGTCGTCGGCCTCAAGGGCAACCTTGCGCCCGACGGGGCCATCGTCAAGGTGGCGGGCATCGCGCCCGAGCATCAGGTCTTTACCGGCCCCGCCCGTGTGTTCGAATGCGAAGAGGATGCGTTCGAGGCGGTGAAGGCGCGGCAATACGCGGAGGGCGAGGTCATCGTCATCCGCAATGAAGGCCCCGCAGGCGGCCCCGGCATGCGCGAGATGCTGTCGACCACGGCGGCGCTGTCGGGGCAGGGCATGGGCAAGAAGGTCGCGCTGATCACCGACGGGCGGTTCTCGGGGGCGACGCGCGGTTTCTGCGTCGGCCATGTCGGGCCCGAAGCGGCGCAGGGCGGGCCGATCGCGCTCATTCGGTCCGGCGATATCATCACCATCGACGCGGTGAACGGCACGCTGTCGGTGGATCTCAGCGACGCGGAACTGGCCACGCGCCGCGAGGCGTGGGCGGGTCCGCGTGAGACGCTCTATGCTGCGGGCGCCTTGTGGAAATACGCGCAGCTTGTCGGCCCGACCTACAAGGGCGCGGTCACCCATCCGGGGGCCAAGGCCGAGCGGCATGTCTATATGGACCTCTGAGGTCAGGGCGGCGCTGGCACTTTTGCTGCTGGCAGGGTGCCTTGCCCCCATCGAGGAGGGTCCGAAACCGGCGATCCGGCAGGTGGCGCTTGATGGCGGGGCGGTCATCCTGAGCGCGCCACGCGGGTATTGCGTGGACCCGGACAGTATGCGGCGCTCGTCGGGGCGCGTGGCGCTTGTCGCGTCCTGCGAGCGTCTGACAGGCGCGCCGGGTATCGCCGTGGCCCCGGCGGTGATGACGGTTTCGGTCGTGCCGCAAGGGGATGCGCCCGCGCCGTCGCCCGAAGGGCTTGCCCGCGCCGTGGCCCCCGCGCGCACCAGCGTCGGCGGCACGGAGGCGGGGCTGGCCTATGTGCAGGTGATGAGCGGAGGCGAGGCGGTGCTGCCGGGGGGCGATCCGCGTCATTGGCGGGGCGCACGCAGGGTGGCGGGGCATCTGGCGGGGCTGGCCGTCTATGCGCCCGAAGGCAGTCCGCTTGCAGGCCCCGACGGGCGCCGCTTGCTGCGGGAACTGGCCGGGGGCCTGCGCGCGGGCACGGGTGCGCCTGTCAATCGCGCGGGCGGAGCACCCACCGGATTGTTTCCCGTTTCGAATTAATGCTATGGCAAGGCAGGTGATGGTAACGTGCCGGTCTCCGCGCGCGCGGATCTGGCCAAGGATGCGCTCTGCATGAAACTACTCGATCTGGCCCTGCATCGCCGGATGATGCGCAACTGGCGCAAGGCGGCGCTCAATGCCCCGGCGATGAAGCTGAGCGAGTTGCGGCACTTGCGTGCGCAGGGACGCAAACTCAACCATTATCTTGGTGAGGCGCTGGCCGTGGCCGAAAACCGGTTGGCGCTGCCGGTCGTTGGCTCGTCGGCCTTTCCGCGCCCCCATGGCACCGATTGGGCCTGGCGCCCCGAGATCTGGCGGCTGCCGCTTCCCGCACCGGGCATGGCGTCGGTGCCGTCAAAGGCCATGTTCGGGCGCGAGGTGACATTGTTTCACGATTGCGCCCGGTCCGAATTGTCGCTTCGGCAGGTGCGCAACAGCCGCGAGGCCGATCTTGCGCCCTATGGGGTCAGGATGGATGTGTTCGCTTTCGACGGCTCGTTCCTGTCGCTGGTCATCGACTTGCCGCGCGAGGCCACCGAGGGGCTGACCCGGCGGCACCTCATCCGCCTCGATACCATCGTGGAGCTTGAGAAGCCGCTGGAGATCTTTGCGCGGTTGAACGTGCGTCACGGGCCAAACACCGAACAGATCGTCCGCGAATTGCCGCTCAACGAGGAGGAGATCATGGTCGAGTTCGATCTGGCCTATTCCAACATCAACGAAAAGCGGATCGAGCGGGGCTGGATTGATCTGATCTTCGAGAATCCGCAGATGAGCCAGGTGATCCTGCGCGACGTGACCTTGAGCCGCCGCCCGCGCGCGGCACTCTGAGAGGGGATGGGATGAGCGAGTTGAAACTGGTCAAGACCCGGCTTTTCGAGGGTGTGTGGGAGGGGGTGCTGTCGGGCGAGGCCGAGGGCGCGCCCGAGATCGAGGTTACGCATCTGCAAGAGCCGGTCGCCGGTGTGGAGGTGATCGCACGCCCCGAAGGTGATTGGGTGGTGCGCGTGCCGGTCCCGGCAGAGAAAATCTCGGACGGGGTGCAAACCTTTGTCATCCGCGACCGCCGCAGCGGCGACACGCTCGACAGCTTCACCCTGCTGGCGGGCGATGCGCTCAGCTTTGACATCCGCGCGGAAATGGCGCTTCTGCGCGAGGAACTGGACCTGCTCAAACGCGCGTTCCGGCGGCATTGTCTCGATACGATGTGAGGCCGGGTGCCGGAATTTTCAAAATTCCGATCAAGAAAGTTTTCAACTTTCTTGGCGCTGCCTCCCGCCGGGGCCTTTCCTCAAAACAGGCTTCCCTGTCCCTTTGGCGGTTCTTTCGCGCGGGCCAGGGGCTTGGGCTGAACAGCCGGTTTCTCCCCGAGCGCCAATACCCCATCGACGAACTCGATGTCCAGCGCCTCTGCCGCTTCTGCCGCCCTGCGCGTCGTCACCAGCGTCCCGCCTGCGCGCACCACCGCATAGCCGCGCGCCAGCGTGGCGCGATAGCCCAGCGTCTCGTGCAGCCGATCAAGCGCAGACAGCCGGTCGCGGCGCGTGGCCAGATCGCGCTCTGCGGCCTCGGCAAAGCGCAGCGAGAGCCGGTCAAGGTCGCGCCGCTTCTGCGCGATCTCACGCCCGAGCGCATGAGTGTTGAGCCGCGCCGCTGTCGCCGTCAGCCGCCGCCGCTCCCCCTCCACCGTGCGCCGCAAGAGTGCCGGGCGCAGCGCGCCGGCACTCTCCGAAAGGCGCAGCCGCCGGATCTGAACCGAGCGCGTCAGCGCGGCCGGAAGCCGCTCGCCCCAGGCATCGAGCCGTTGTCGCGCGCCGTCGAGCAAGGTTTCGGGGCGCGGCAGGGCGCGGGCCAGATCGCGCAGCCGCTGGCCGCGCAGCGTGATGGCCTGCCCCTGCGCGTGTGCCAGCCGCGCGCCCTGCCCCTCGAGCCAGCCCAGCAGGTCAAGCCGCACCGGCACGGCCAGTTCCGCCGCCGCCGTTGGGGTCGGCGCGCGCTTGTCGGCGGCATGGTCGATGAGCGTGGTGTCGGTTTCGTGACCCACCGCCGAAATCAGCGGAATCGCGCTTTCAGCGGCGGCGCGCACGACGATTTCCTCGTTGAACCCCCACAGATCCTCGACCGAGCCACCGCCGCGCGCCACGATGAGAAGGTCGGGACGCGGCAGCGTGCCGCCCGGCCCGAGCGCGTTGAAGCCGCGGATTGCGCGCGCCACTTCCGCCGCGCAACTCTGCCCCTGCACCGCCACAGGCCACACCAGCACCTTGCGCGGAAACCGTTCGCGCAACCGGTGCAGGATGTCGCGGATCACCGCGCCCGAGGGCGAGGTCACCACCCCGATCACGTCCGGCAGATAGGGCAGCGGCTTCTTGCGCGCCGCATCAAAGAGCCCCTCGGCGGCGAGCTGCGCCTTGCGCTTTTCCAGCATCGCCATGAGCGCGCCCGCGCCTGCTGGCACCATGTCCTCGATGATGATCTGATAGCGCGACTGGCCCGGAAAGGTCGTGAGCCGCCCGGTGACGATCACCTCCATCCCCTCTTCCGGCTGCACCGCAAGGCGCGTGGCCACGCCTTTCCAGACGATCCCCGACAGCACGGCACGATCATCCTTGAGGTCGAGATAGACATGGCCCGAGCGGGGCCGAGAGATGCGCCCCAATTCGCCGCGCACCCGCACGCGGGCAAATTCGCCCTCGATCACGCGCTTGACCGCGCCGGAAATCTCCGAAACCGACAGCGCCGGTGCGTTGCCGCCCGTGGCCTCGTCGTCGATCAGATCGGACATGCGCGCGTCTCCGTCTTGTGTCCCCTGGCCCCTGACCCTAGAACGCGCGCGAGCCGGGGCCAAGGGAGTGCGTGCCATGAACATCCTCATTCTGGGCGGGGGAGGGCGCGAACATGCGCTGGCCTGGGCCGTGTTGCAGAACCCGAAATGCGACCGGCTGATCGTCGCGCCGGGCAATGCCGGGATCGCACAGATCGCCGAATGTGCAGCACTCGACATCCTCGATGGCGGTGCCGTGGCGGGCTTCTGCGAGGAAGAGGCGATAGATTTCGTGATCATTGGGCCGGAGGCCCCGCTTGCGGCGGGCGTGGCGGACCGGTTGCGCGAGGCGGGCATCGCGGTTTTCGGCCCCTCGCGGGAGGCCGCGCGGCTCGAGGCGTCCAAGAGTTTCACCAAGGCGATTTGCGACGCGGCGGGCGCCCCGACGGCGGCGTATCGGCATTTCACCGACGCGCAGGCCGCGCAGGACCATGTGCGCGCACAGGGCGCACCGATCGTGGTCAAGGCCGACGGGCTGGCCGCCGGCAAGGGCGTGATCGTCGCAGAGACCGAAGAGCAGGCGCTGGACGCAATTGACGACATGTTCGGCGGCAGCTTCGGCGCGGCGGGCACACAGGTGGTGATCGAGGAGTTCATGACCGGCGAGGAGGCGTCTTTCTTCGTCCTTTGCGATGGCGAGACGGCCCTGCCCATCGGCACGGCGCAGGACCACAAGCGTGTGGGCGAGGGCGATACCGGCCCCAATACGGGTGGCATGGGGGCTTATTCCCCGGCCCCGGTGATGACGCAGGCGGTCACGCAGCGCGCGCTTGACGAGATCGTGCGCCCGGTTCTCTCGGAGATGGTGCGGCGCGGCACGCCCTATAGCGGCGTGCTTTTCGTCGGGCTGATGATCGAGGGGGGGACACCCCGTCTGGTGGAATTCAACGTGCGTTTCGGCGATCCGGAGTGTCAGGCGCTGATGATGCGGCTGGGCGGTCAGGCGCTTGACCTGTTGCAAGCCACCGCCGAGGGGCAGCTTGGCGAGATGACGGTCAACTGGGCCGAGGATCATGCGATCTGCGTGGTGATGGCGGCGACGGGCTATCCGGGCGATTACCGGAAGGGCAGCATCCTTGGCGGGATCGAGGAGTGCCCCGAGGACAGTTTCCATCAGGTGTTCCACGCGGGCACCGCACGGCGCGACGGGCGGTTCGTGGCCAATGGCGGGCGGGTTCTGGGGGTGACGGCGCGCGGCGCGTCGCTCCGCGAGGCGGCTGACCGCGCCTATGGCATGGTGGACCGGATCGACTGGCCCGATGGCTTCTGCCGTCGTGATATCGGCTGGCGCGCGCTCTGAACGCCGTGCTCAGGCGGGATGCCCTGCGGCGCATCGCCCCCCGTCACGCGCGCTCCGGATCATGCAAGACCCACCCGCGCGCGGATAGCCGGATCGCGCAGCGAAATTTCCTGCCCGAGAAACGCATCCGCCTGCCGCCCGCACATCCACAAAAGCGCCTTCGCGGGCCAGTCGGCCGGAATGTGGTCGGACCAGTCCAACTGGCTGATGGCATTGACGCCGCTGGCCTTGATCTCGCGCTGCATGTCGGTGGCGACCGTTCCGGGCGAGAGGCCCATGACGCGCAGGCCTGCGGGCCGCGCCTCGAGATCGGCGCTGCGGGTGAGCATCGCCGCGCCCGCCTTGGAGGCGCAATAGGCGCTCCAGCCGTCGAGCGCGTTATGGGCCGCCCCCGAACTCACCGTCAGGATCGTGCCCGATCCGCGCGCGATCATCCCCGGCAGGGCGGCGCGCATCCCGTTGAACACGCCCTTGAGGTTGACGTCGATGGTGTGGCCCCATGCCTCGGGATCGGCCTCGGAGAGCGTGGCGATGGGGGCGATCACACCGGCGTTGTTGATCAGCACGTCAAGCTGGCCAAAGGCCGTGTGACAGGCCTCGACCGCCGCCGCCATTTCCCAGAATCGGCTGACGTCGCAGGGGATGGCAATGGCGCTTGGCCCGATCTCGCCTGCAAGCTCTGCGATGGCCTCGCCATTGCGCGCGACAAGCGCCACATTTGCGCCTGCCGCCGCAAAGACGCGGGCCGCTTCGGCCCCGATTCCCTTGCTCGCGCCGGTGATCAGAACGCATTTCCCGGTCATGTTCACGCTGCATCCTCCCCTTGTCCGATCCAGTCCTAACCGGCAAGATCGGCAAATTCCAGCCGTGTCATGCCTTGACCGCGCCACATGCAGGCCCGAAGTTGGAGCAGAGATTTTATCTGAAAGGTTTCGCAATGCGCCGTCTGTCCACGTCCGCCTCCGCCCTCGTCCTTGGCCTTCTGGCCGGGGGTGCCCATGCCGATGTCACTGCCGAGGACATCTGGCGCGACTGGCAAACCTATCTGACGGGGTTCGGCTATGAGGTGACGGGCACACCGCAGCGTAGCGCCGGGCGCATGATCATTCCCGATCTTGGTCTGGCGCAGGATATTCCCGAAGAGGGCGGGCGCATGGAGATCCGCATGGGCCGGATCGAGCTTGCCGAGCGCGGCGATGGCACCGTGGCGGTGATCTACCCCGAGACCATGCCCATGGCGCTTGCCTTCATGCCCGACGGGGAAGAGGCGATCACGGCGGTCCTGACGCTTGCCCATACGGGGCTGGAGATCACGGCCTCGGGCACGCCCGAGGCGCTGCGCTATGTTTATGTCGCCGATGAGCTGAGCCTTGCCCTGGGTGAGGTGACCATCGGGGGCGAGCCGCAGGACTCGCTTGAGGGCCTGTTGGGCCTCACCGGAATTGCAGGGACGAGCGTGATGCAGCCCGACGGCACGGCGCGGCAGTTGGTGCAGGATATGACCTCGGGCCCGGTGCGGTATGCGCTGCGCTTCGATCTGCCCGAAGAGGGCAATGGGTTCGACTACTCGGGCAATGCCGAGACCATGAGCTATGACACGCGGATGCGCCTGCCCGACGGGATCGACATTGCGCGGATGGGGGAGGCGCTCAATAGCGGGCTCGAGATCGAGGGCCGGATGCGGCTTGGCGCGGGCGAGGGGAGATACCTCGTGACCGAGGCGGGCGAGACAACGCGCGCGGCCTCGCAAAGCGCGCGCACCACGCTTGATTTCGCGCTGTCCGCCGAGGGTGTGACCTATGGCGGCGAGGTCGCGGAGATGCAGACCGAGATGGAGGTGCCGATGCTGCCGATGCCGCTGTCCTATGAGGCCGCGCGCATGGCGGGCAAGTTCACCATGCCGATGACCCCCGGCGAGACCCCGAGCGATTTCGGTCTGCTGTTTGACTTGAGCGCGATCAAACTCTCCGAGTCGATCTGGGCGCTGTTCGATCCCGGTTCCAGCCTGCCGCGCGATCCGATGGATGTCCTGATCGACCTGTCGGGCAAGGGGCGGCTGACGGTCGATCTTTTTGACCCCGAAAAGATGGCCGCGATCGAGGCCTCTGGCGAGGCCCCCGGCGAGATCGAGCGGCTTGACCTCAACCGCCTGCTGATTTCGGCGGCGGGGGCCAAGCTGACCGGCTCGGGCGGTGTGGATATCGACAGCGCCGGGGGCATGGAGATGCCGCCCGCCGAGGGTGCGGTCGATCTGCGGCTCGAGGGAGGCAATGCGCTGCTCGAGCGTCTCGTGGCCATGGGAATTGTGTCGCAGGATCAGGCGATGATGGTGGGGATGATGGCGGGTATGTTCGCGCAGGCCGCCGAGGGCGAGGACACGCTCACCTCGCGGGTGGAGGTCAAGAAGGACGGCTCTTTGACGGTGAACGGGCAGAAGCTGCGCTGACGCCTTGCGCGCGGGGGCGGTGCGGTCTACCTGCACTGCGGTATGCAGGAGGGGCCGATGCCGCAACCGCTTGAAGACCTGACCGCCGCCTTGATCGCCGCCGCGCGCCGCGCCGGGGCAGAGGACGCCGATGCCATGGCCGTGCGGGGCCGGTCGGTGATGGTGGACATGCGCGGCGGCACGCTGGAGCAGGCCGAGCGCGCCGAGGGAGTGGATATCGGGCTGCGCGTGCTGATCGGCGGGCGTCAGGCCAGTGTCTCGGCTTCAGACACCGCGCCCGACACCATCGCCACCCTTGCCGAAAGGGCCGTCGCCATGGCGCGCGAGGCCCCCGGGGACCCCTATGCCGGTCTGGCCGATCCGTCGCAATTGGCGCGGGGTTGGGATATGGCGGCGCTGGAACTCTGTGACCCCGCGCCCGAGCCTGCCCCCGAGACCCTGATGGCCATGGCCGAAACGGCGGAGGCGGCGGCGCTCTCGGTCGCGGGAGTGCAACAGGTGCAATCGGCCTCGGCCTCCTATTCGCTGCGGGAGGTGCATCTGGCGGCGACGAACGGGTTTTCGGGGGGCTATGCGCGCTCTGACACGGGGATGTCCTGCGTGGCGATCGCCGGGACCGGGACGGGGATGGAACGCGATTACGACGGCGATTCCCGCGTCTATGCCGCCGATCTGCGCGCGCCCGGGGAGATCGGGCAGCGCGCGGGCGCGCGGGCCGTGGAACGCCTTGGCGCACGCAAGCCGCCAACGGGGACATATCCGGTGCTCTACGACGAGCGGGTGGCCGCGTCGCTGATCGGGCACCTTCTGGCAGCGGCGTCGGGCAGCGCCGTGGCCCGCGGTGCCTCGTGGCTGCGCGACAGTCTGGGCAAGGCGGTGCTTCCCGAAACGCTCGACCTGCATGAGGATCCGCACCGTCCGCGCGCCACCGGATCGCGCCCCTTCGACGCCGAGGGGCTGCCGACAGCAAAGCGCCTCATCGTGGAGCGCGGCGTTCTGCGCAGCTATACGCTCGATCTGGCGAATGCGCGCAAGCTGGGGATGACCCCCACGGCAAATGCCGCCCGGTCGGTCGGGGGCACGCCCTCTCCTTCGGTCTGGAATGTGGCGCTGACGCAAGGCGACAAGAGCCGCGCCGATCTTGTCCGTGAGATGGGCACGGGCCTTTTGGTCACGTCGCTCATCGGGTCCACGATCAACCCCAACACCGGCGATTATTCACGCGGGGCGGCGGGGTTCTGGATCGAGGGCGGCGAGATTGCCTGGCCCGTCAATGAATGCACCATTGCGGGCAGCCTGCCCGACATGCTGCGCCGGATCATCCCGGCCAATGACGCGCGCCCGCATCTGAGCCGGGTGGTGCCGTCGCTGCTGGTCGAGGGGCTGATGCTTGCCGGGGAGTGACCTTGCCCTTCTGATCGCAGCGGCGCGCGAGGCGGGAGAGGTGGCGCGCGCCGCCCTCGCGCGCCCGCTCGACATTCTGGACAAGCCGGGCGGTGCGGGGCCGGTGACGGCGGTCGATCTGGCGGTGAATGACCATCTGTCCGCGCGGTTGCGCGGCGCGCGGACCGGTTATGGCTGGCTCTCGGAAGAGACCGAGGACGATGCCGCGCGGCTGGGGGCCGAGCGGGTGTTCATCGTCGATCCCATCGACGGCACGCGCAGCCTGATCGAGGGGACCGACCTCTGGGCACATGCGCTTGCCGTGGCCGAGCGTGGTGTGGTGACGGCGGCGGTGGTCTACCTGCCCATGCGCGACAAGCTTTATGCGGCAGCAAGGGGGCAGGGGGCCACGCTCAACGGGATGCCGATCCGGGCGGGCACGCGCGGCGCGCTGGTGGGCGCAACGCTGCTCGCGGCAAGCCCGGCGCTTGACCCCGAACACTGGCGCGATGGCCGCGTGCCGCTGATGCGGCGCGGCTTTCGCCCCTCGCTGGCCTATCGTCTCAGCCTCGTGGCCGAAGGACGCTATGACGCGATGCTGACGCTGCGCCCGACATGGGAATGGGACGTGGCGGCGGGCGATCTGATCCTGCGCGAGGCGGGTGCCCTGACCTCGGACCGGCGCGGCGGTCTCTTGCGTTTCAACAACCCGCATCCGCAGGTGGCGGGCGTGATCGCCGCCAACCCGGTGCTGCATGGCGCGATGCGCGCGGCACTTGCCGACTGAAATCCGCCTTGCGGCGGCGCGTGATCCGCGTCTAAGTCAGGGCGCAATCTGATCAAAAGGCGGATCATGGCCCGTTCCGACAATCTGACCGGCGCGCTCCTGATGATGGGGTCGATGGCGGCCTTCACCTTCAACGATGCGATGATCAAGGGGCTGGCGGGCAGCCTGCCGGTGTTTCAGGTGATGTTCCTGCGCGGCATCCTGACCACGCTGATGGTGGGGGCGGTGGCGTGGTGGATGGGCGCGCTCTCGCGCCGCCTGCCGCGCGCGGATTGGGGGCCGGTCTTCTGGCGCATGGTGGGCGAGATCGGTTCGGCCTATTTCTTTGTCACAGCACTCTTTCACATGCCGATCGCCAATATCAGCGCGATCATGCAGGCGCTGCCCCTGACGATCACGCTCGCTGCCGCGCTCTTCTTCCGCGAACCGGTGGGATGGCGGCGGATGGCGGCAATCCTCGTCGGCTTTGTCGGCGTCATGCTGATCGTGCGGCCGGGCACCGAGGGGTTTACCATCTACTCGGTCTACGGTCTGGCGGCGGTGGCCTTCGTCACGCTGCGCGATCTGGCGACGCGGCGGCTGTCGCGCGACGTGCCGTCGATGCTGGTCACGCTGATCACCTCGGCCTCGATCATGACGGCCTTCGGCGTGGCGAGCCTGACCGAGCCATGGGTGCCGGTGGACGGGCGCTCTGCGCTTCTGATCCTCGGTGCCTCGGTCATGATCATCGGCGGTTATCTCTGTTCAATCATGGTGATGCGGGTGGGCGAGATCAGCTTTGTCGCGCCGTTCCGCTACACCAGCCTGATCTGGGCGCTGATCCTCGGCTGGGTGGTGTTCGGCGACTGGCCGCAGACCATCACGCTCGTGGGCGCGGCGATTGTCGTGGCGTCGGGCCTTTTCACCCTCTACCGCGAGGCGCAGGTCAACCGGCGCGCACGGATGGCGCGGCAAAGAGAGCTTTCACTCGGTCCTCGTCCACGTTGAAGTCGCGCAAGAAGCGCTCGCGCAGCGCGTCGTCGAGCGGCCTCAGGCCCTTGGGCGTCTGCGCCTCGCCGGTGTCGTTGTCACCGTGATGGGCGCGCAGATACATCGGCGGGGCGGGGTTGATGAGCGTGGGCATCTCGTGATGCAGCTTGTGATGGCCGAAATTCATCACCGTGCGCGGATCGCCGGGACGAAACAGCATCGCAAGCCCGCAGGCCCAGAAATGGCTGATCACCTCTTCGGCCTCGATCCCCTGTGCCGAGAGGCGCACCGAATAGCCGCGATTGTAGTCAAAGGCCACATACCGCCACTTGCGCCGCATCTTCGCCGTGGCGCGACCGAACCAGCGTAGCCCCTGCACAAAGCCAAGCCCGACCGCATCATCATCATCAAGCCGGAATTGCAGCGACTCGACCGTGTCCTCGCCCAGTTCCTCCTTGATTGCGGCCTGCATGGCCACGCGGTGCCGCATCGGCGGGCAGGGCAGGATCCTCACCTGCGGAACGGTGGCGGTGATGTCGAGCAAACGGTCGCGCCATTGCGGCGGCATGGTCTCGCCGGTAACGATCAGGAATGTGAAATCGCCATCGCTCTGCGCGGCGATGGAGGGCAGGGTCAGCGCCTCGAAATGGCGAAAGCGCAGCGCCATCCGCGCGGGATCGTAGAGATAGGTCTCGCGCTCTTCAACGGACTCGTGCATACGTTTGAATCCGCCGAGGGCGGGGTAGGAAAAGCGGCAGATTCCGATCACGCGCATGGCTCGGGCCTCGGGCTGTGCGGGCCGACCTTCGCACCGGCAGCGGCTGTTGACAAGGCGCGCGACTCTGCCTATACGCGCCCCATCCATGGCCGGGGTCCGCCTCGCGCCTGATCCAGAACTTGAGTGGTCAAGATCCGGGCAATCTGCCCCGATCCTCTGGAAACCCGCCGCGTCGCACCTGAAATCAGGGGTGCGGGTGCGGCATTTGCGTATTGCGGACGCGCGATTCGCGATTGATGAACCGCAGGGCTGGTCCTGCTGACACATGTGTTGAGAGACGGGGAAAGAACCGGAATGCCAACGATCCAACAGCTGATCCGCAAGCCGCGGCAGCCGAAAGTCCGCACCACGAAGTCGCAGCACCTTCAGGGCTGTCCGCAGAAGCGTGGCGTTTGCACGCGCGTCTATACCACGACGCCGAAAAAGCCGAACTCGGCCATGCGCAAGGTTGCCAAGGTGCGCCTGACCAATGGCTTCGAGGTCATCAGCTATATCCCCGGCGAGAGCCACAACCTTCAGGAACACTCGGTGGTCCTGATCCGTGGCGGCCGTGTGAAAGACCTTCCCGGCGTGCGTTATCACATCCTGCGCGGTGTGCTCGATACGCAGGGCGTCAAGAACCGCAAGCAGCGCCGCTCCAAATATGGTGCCAAGCGTCCCAAGTGATGCCGTCTGGCGTCATCCCCGCATGGGCGGGGGACGCATTGGTTTGAGGTCCGAGGGCATGGCCCGAGGATGACAAGAGGAAAGAGAAACAGATGTCCCGTCGTCACGCCGCAGAAAAACGCGAAGTTCTCCCCGACGCCAAGTATGGCGACCGGGTTCTGACGAAATTCATGAACAACCTGATGGTCGACGGCAAGAAATCCGTCGCCGAGACCATCGTCTACAACGCGCTCGAGCGCGTGGAGAGCAAGATCAAGCGCGCGCCCGTCGAGGTGTTCCATGAGGCGCTCGACAACATCAAGCCCTCGGTCGAGGTCCGCTCGCGCCGTGTCGGCGGGGCCACCTATCAGGTGCCCGTCGAGGTCCGTGTCGAACGCCGCGAAGCGCTGGCGATCCGCTGGCTGATCAACGCCAGCCGCGCCCGTAATGAGAAGACCATGGAAGAGCGTCTCGCAGGCGAGTTGCTCGATGCTGTTCAGAGCCGTGGATCGGCCGTGAAGAAACGCGAAGACACCCACAAGATGGCCGACGCCAACAAAGCGTTCAGCCACTACCGCTGGTAACCCGAGAGAGGCACTTTCATCATGGCACGCGATTATCCGCTTGAGCGCTACCGCAACTTCGGGATCATGGCCCACATCGACGCGGGCAAGACCACGACGACCGAGCGCATCCTGTTCTACACCGGCAAGTCCCACAAGATCGGCGAAGTCCATGACGGCGCCGCCACGATGGACTGGATGGAGCAGGAGCAGGAGCGCGGCATCACCATCACCTCGGCCGCGACCACGACCTTCTGGCAGCGTCAGGAAGACCCCAGCGTCGATGGGATTTCGGACACCAAGTTCCGCTTCAATATCATCGACACCCCCGGCCACGTCGATTTCACCATCGAGGTGGAGCGGTCGCTTGCCGTTCTCGACGGCGCGATCTGTCTGCTGGACGGCAATGCCGGTGTCGAGCCGCAAACCGAAACGGTGTGGCGTCAGGCCGACCGCTACAAGGTGCCTCGTCTGGTGTTCGTCAACAAGATGGACAAGATCGGCGCGGATTTCTTCAACTGCGTCAAGATGATCAAGGACCGCACCGGGGCCATTCCCGCGCCCGTCGCCCTGCCTATCGGGGCCGAGGACAAGCTTGAGGGCATCATCGACCTGATCAAGATGGAAGAATGGGTCTGGATCGGCGAGGATCTGGGCGCGTCCTGGGTGCGTCAACCGATCCGTGACGATCTCAAGGATCTGGCCGACGAGTGGCGCGCCAACCTCATTGAGGTTGCCGTCGAGATGGATGACGCCGCGATGGAAGCCTATCTCGAAGGCGAGGAGCCCGACGAGGCGACGCTGCGGTCGCTGATCCGCAAGGGCACGCTGTCGCTCAGCTTCGTGCCGGTGCTGGCCGGGTCCGCGTTCAAGAACAAGGGCGTTCAGCCGCTGCTCAACGCGGTGATCGACTTTCTGCCCTCGCCGCTCGACGTGCCGCCCTATATGGGCTTTGCCCCCGATGACGAGACCGAGACCCGCAACATCGCCCGCCATGCGGACGATTCCGAGCCGTTCTCTGCTCTGGCCTTCAAGATCATGAACGACCCGTTCGTGGGCTCGCTCACCTTCACGCGCATCTATTCGGGCGTGATGAAGAAGGGCGACGCCATGCTCAATGCCACCAAGGGCAAGAAAGAGCGTGTCGGCCGGATGATGATGATGCACGCGATCAACCGCGAAGAGATCGACGAGGCCTTCGCCGGCGACATCATCGCGCTTGCCGGTCTCAAGGAGACGACGACCGGTGACACGCTGTGCGACACGGCCAAGCCGGTCGTGCTCGAAACCATGACCTTCCCCGAGCCGGTGATCGAGATCGCGGTCGAACCCAAGACCAAGAACGATCAGGAAAAGATGTCCGCAGCCCTTGCGCGCCTGGCCGCCGAGGACCCGTCCTTCCGTGTCGAGACCGATATCGAATCGGGCCAGACGATCATGAAGGGCATGGGCGAATTGCACCTCGACATTCTCGTCGACCGCATGAAGCGCGAATTCAAGGTGGAGGCCAATATCGGTGCGCCGCAGGTGGCTTACCGCGAGACCATCAGCCACGAGGTCGAGCATACCTACACCCACAAGAAACAGTCGGGCGGGTCGGGTCAGTTCGCCGAGGTCAAGCTTGTCATCACGCCGACAGAGCCGGGCGAAGGGTTCTCCTTCGAGAGCCGGATCGTCGGCGGGTCCGTGCCCAAGGAATACATTCCCGGCGTCGAGAAGGGCATCCGCTCGGTCATGGACAGCGGCCCGCTCGCGGGCTTCCCGGTGATCGACTTCAAGGTGGCACTGATCGACGGCAAGTTCCACGACGTTGACTCTTCGGTCATGGCGTTCGAGATCGCCGGCCGGATGGGGATGCGCGAGGGCCTTCGCAAGGCCGGAGCCAAGCTCCTGGAGCCGATCATGAAGGTGGAGGTGGTGACGCCCGAGGAATATACCGGCGGCATCATCGGCGATCTCACCTCGCGGCGCGGGCAGGTTTCGGGGCAGGATACGCGCGGCAATGCCATCGCGATCAATGCCAACGTGCCGCTCGCCAACATGTTCGGCTATATCAACACGCTGCGCTCGATGTCCTCGGGACGCGCCCAGTTCACGATGCAGTTCTCGCATTACGAGCCGGTGCCGCAGAACATCTCGGACGAGATCCAGAAGAAATTCGCATAACGGGATGGCGGGGCAACCCCGCCCTACCCAAACCGTAGGGTGGGCCACGGCCCACCATCCGCAAAGAAAAAGGAGCCAAGACCATGGCAAAGGAAAAGTTTGCACGTAACAAGCCGCATGTGAACATCGGCACGATCGGCCACGTTGACCACGGCAAGACGACGCTGACGGCGGCGAT
>NZ_JBRJGP010000012.1:0-140979 GCF_053628555.1 Roseovarius sp. MBR-79
AAAGCCTGACAGGAAAGGCGCTCGCGCCGCATTTGGAACAGCCATTTCTGCGCTCGCAAACGTTAGTTTTTCCACACAATCGGCCTGAAGGGGACATTCGCCCCCTCTCCCCCGCGCGGAATCAAGGCGTGCCCCGCACGCCGCCGCGCGAGCGCCCGACCGCCCCCCGGGCGGGCGCTTTTTCGACGTTGAAACCCCTTCAATCGTTCCAGTATTTGGCACCATAAAGCGCTCACCAACGCTGTTGCAGCGCCCACCCGCGGTCGGGCCCTCGCGCGGCTCCACCAATGTCAGCAACAGGCCACGAACGTTCCCCCGTGCAGCATCGGGCACTTTGTGTCAGGTGTCGAATACTACTGCTCTGCACCTGGCGTAGGACTCCCGGCGCTTCTCGCTGTGGCATGGTTGGCGGATGAGACGCTCGGACATCTGCCTTCACCTTGGCTCCGCCGACCGATCCGAGCGTCAGGATTTGATTATCAACCGCATCGCGTCGCGCAAGCTTGTCTGGCGTGCGGGGATCGTGCTTGCCACGGTCGACGGCCATGGCACCTTCGAGATCATGCGGCGAACGAACATGTCGAAGCCCACGGTTCGGCGCTGGCAAGAGCCGTATCTCGATGAGGGCGTGGCGGGGGGCAGCTCACCCGGTCTGTTCAAGCTGCCGCTCGGACAGACCGCCGGGATGCCATGTCGGCAAAGGCCGCGCCGGATCCTTACCCCTAATCCGAGCTCGATTTATCCCGATTTACACTGAAATCAGTGCGTCCAGACCTGACGGCGATAGGTTGCAAAGTTCTCGCCATAGCCGCCGGGGCGAATGTTGGCCTTGCGCGGTTTGGGGTCCTGCACCACGGCGTCTATGCCATGATCCTTGGCATAGTCGAGCGCCGCCTCCTTGGTGGGAAACCGCAGACGCACCTGCGCCTGAGTGTCGCCCGACGAGGTCCAGCCCATCAATGGATCGACCTCGCGCGCCGTTCCGGGGACGAATTCCAGCACCCAATGCCGTGTTTTGGCGGTGCCCGACTGCATCGCAGTGCGGGCGGGTTTGTAGATGCGCGCAGCCATGGGAACACTCCTGATTTCAGCCTCTGACTTATCCCAAAATGGGGACGATGACGCAAGGGGCAAGGTCAAATGGGCGCACTCGACCGGTTCGCGACATCGGGTTGAGCGTCGCCTCGGTCACATACCGTGACGTAATTGTGTAAAATGCAAAATTTCATGGAATCGTAACAGGTTTGGTGCAAGTCTGTCCGGATGGCACAGGGCGCTTACCCACTTTACTCCAGAGCGGAACGCGTGGCCGATGGCGCGGTGCACGTGACCGGGCTATTGGCCGCCGTGACCGGGGTGGCGATGCTTCTGGCGATGTGGGCGCTCAGGATGGACGGGGTGACGCTCGCGGCGGTGCTGGTCTATTCGCTGGCGCTGATTGCGATGCTCGGGGCCTCGGCGGCCTATCACCTCTTTGCCCATACCCCGGCGCGCCCGGTGCTGCGCCGCCTAGACCATGCGGCGATCTATATCAAGATTGCGGGCACCTTCACGCCGCTCGGCGTGATTTTGAACACCGCTTTCGGCTACGCGGTGCTGGCGGCGGTCTGGGCGCTGGCGCTGGCGGGCGCGGTGTCCAAATTGCGCCGCCCGCGCGGCCAGATGACAACCCATTGGCTGCCCTATATCGCGCTCGGCTGGCTCGGGGTCGCGCTCATCCTGCCGCTTGCGGGTGTGCTGCCGGGGCCAAGCCTTGGCTTCATCGTGGCAGGCGGGCTGCTCTACACGGCGGGGGTGGTGTTCTACGCCTGGGAAAGCCTGCGCTTTGCCAACGCGATCTGGCACCTCTTCGTGGCGCTGGCCACGGGGTGTTTCTTTCTGGGCATCAGCACGGCGCTGGCGACCGCGCTCTGACGCGCCGCCTCAGGCGCGGCGACCGGCCTTGAGATCGGCGAAGAGATCGACGTTGCGGCAATAGTCCGGCGCGGTCCCGCTGTCGGGCCGCGCGTCCAGCCAATGCTCGCAGTCACCGGGATTGGCGCAGCCGGTGCAGGCGAGAACGGCATCCCCCAATGCACCGGGGGTCAGTAACCCCTCCATCATTTTCTCTTCCAGATCAACGCCCTGAACCGTGGCCATACGGTCTACAAGACCGGCGTGATGTTTGAGCGTGCGGGCGCTTTGCATGGGAACTCTCCTGTTGATTGCACAGAAGGGTGCCGCAAAGAGGACGGTCACGCTTTGATCTGCGTCAAATCAGGCCCCACGCCTCAGAGCTGTGAGGCCACCCGGCGCACCGTCTCGATGCGCTGCGCATTTGGCGGATGGGTCCCGAGAAAGCGGTTCCCCGGATCAGGGATCTGCGAAAAGAATTCGACCCCGCGCACCGGGTTATAGCCCGATTTATGGGCGATCACGGTGCCAAGCGCGTCGGCCTCAAGCTCGAACTCCTTGGAAAAGGCGCGCCCGCCCACGCCCGCGCCGAGGCGCGCCGCCTGATCCACAGCACCCTGTCCGGCACCGGTGACGGCGGCAATGCCGCCGAGGATGAGCGCGCCCGCGGCCGCACTTTGCTGCTGGCGCGGGATATGGCCCGCGATGTGATGCGCGGCCTCGTGGCCCATGACGAAGGCCAGCTCATCCGCGTTGCGCACCGAGGCGATCATCGGCAGGGTGAAGGCAAGGATCGGCTGGCCGTTGCGGTCAAGCGTCTGGTAGGCGTTCACGGGCTGTCCGGGGCGGTCATCCACCACGATGCGGAAATCGCAATTGGAGCTTGGCGCGCGGGCGCGGCATTCGCGTTCCGCAACCGGCTCCACCCGCTGCACCACGGTCAGGAACTGCTGCACCTTGTCGCGCGTGACCACGGGCGGGGCCGGGCGCTGCGCGGCGGCGGGCTGCGGCGCGGGGCGGGTGGTCTGACTGGTCTGCGTCACCTCGACACAGGAGGCAAGGCCGATCAGGGCAAGGCAGGCAATCCAGCGCATGACAACTCCTCGTTAAACTCGACTGCCTTCGTTTTAGCAGGGTTGCGCCGCCCCGCCACCCCCTTTGCCCCTGCGCGCCATCGCCCGTTGCAATCCTCCGCCGACGCGATACGCTATCCCCATGTTTTCCATCGAACACGAATTCGACTCGACCGTGATCACCCTTGTGGACGAGGGCGAGGTGCCCTTGGCCGAGGATGTCATCGTCAACGCCTTCGAGGAATGCGTGACGATCGAGCAATACGACCCGCGCACCGACCGGGTGCAGAAGATCACGCTGTCGATGACGCAATTGCGCGATCTGGGTGCAGCGCTCGACCTGCCCGAGGGGGTCTATCTGCGCGAAGCCAGCCCCTGAGCCTTAGCCGCCAATCCGCGCCAGCATCCGCGCGGCGGCGACCGTGGGCGTGATCTCACCGCGCGCGACCTCCTGGGCGAAACCCTCCATCAGGGCGCGATTGGCGGGCGTCTCGAGCCGCGCGAGCAGGCCCTGTTTCACCTCTTCGACGAACCAGCTTTGCGCCTGTGCGATGCGGCGGGCGGCGAAATGCCCCTCCGCGCGTCGCCAGTCGACCAGCGCACGCATCTCGTCCCAGGCCGCCGCCAGCCCGTCCTCGGCCAGCGCCGAGACCGTCAGCGCCTTGGGAAAGCCCTCGGGGTCCTGCGCGCGCTTGCGCAAGAGGCGCAGCGCGCCCGCATAATCCGACCGCGTGCGCATCGCCGCCGGTTTCAGATCGCCATCGGCCTTGTTGACAAGGATGAGATCGGCGATTTCCATGATCCCGCGCTTGACGCCCTGCAACTCGTCGCCGCCCGCAGGCGCCAGCAACAGCACGAAGATATCCGCCATCTCGGCCACCACGGTTTCGGACTGGCCCACGCCCACGGTCTCGATCAGCACCACGTCATATCCCGCCGCCTCGCACAGCATCACCGCCTCGCGCGTGCGCCGTGCCACGCCGCCCAGATGCGTCCGGCTGGGCGAGGGGCGGATGAAGGCGTTCGGATCGCGCGAAAGCCGCTCCATCCGCGTCTTGTCTCCGAGGATCGAGCCGCCTGAGCGCGCCGAGGAGGGATCGACAGCGAGCACCGCCACGCGCAGCCCCTGCGCGGTCAGCATGAGCCCGAAGCTTTCGATGAAGGTGGATTTGCCCACCCCCGGCGTGCCCGAGAGGCCGATACGGATGGCCGTGCGCCCGGCCCGGTTGACCCGTTCGAGAAGCTGCGCCGCCGCCGCGCGGTGATCGGGCCGCGCGCTCTCGATCAGCGTTATGGCACGGGCCAGCGCGCGGCGGTCGCCGTGCAAAACCCTGTCGCTGAGATCGTCCTCGGTCATGGGGCCGCCCTTTGGTGCGGGGTCTTCTTGCCCCGGGCGGCCGCGCGTGTCCAGAGCGGGAGAGATGAGTATTTTTGGAACAGTGAAACGGGGCCGCGCCTCTGGCCAAGCGGGCGCGCCTGTCCGATAAGCGGGGGATGAGCCTGCGACTGCCCATTCTCGACGCTGTTCCCGACCTGCTGGTCGCCTTGCGCGCGCGCGGGCGCGCCGTATTGCAGGCCCCGCCCGGGGCGGGCAAGACCACGGTCGTGCCGCTCGAGATGCTGCGCGCGGGGCTGGTTTCTGGGCGCATCGTGATGCTCGAGCCGCGCCGTCTGGCGGCACGTGCGGCGGCGGAGCGCATGGCCGAGAGCCTTGGCGAGGCCGTGGGCGAAACCGTGGGCTACCGCATCCGGGGCGAGGCGCGGGTATCGCGCGCGACGCGCATCGAGGTGGTGACCGAGGGGATATTGACGCGCATGGTGCAGGGCGCGCCCGACCTGCCCGGCGTGGGCGCGGTAATCTTTGACGAGTTTCACGAGCGTTCCCTCAATGCCGATCTGGGTCTGGCGCTTTGTCTCGAGGTGGCGGGCGCGCTGCGCGAGGATCTGATGCTGCTGGCGATGTCGGCCACGCTCGACGCCGGGCCGGTGGCGGCGCTGATGGGGGATGTGCCGGTGATCACCTCGGAGGGGCGCAGCTTTCCGGTCACGACCCGCTGGCTGGACCGGCCCCTGCCCAAGGGCGCGCGCCTGCCCGAGGTCGTGGCCGATCTTGTGGCGCGGGCCGTGGCCGAGACGGCGGGCGGCGTGCTGGTCTTCCTGCCCGGCGAGGGCGAGATCCGCCGCACAGAGGCGCTGCTGAAAGGTCGCCTGCCATCCGGGTGCCAGATCCGGCCCCTCTTCGGCGCGATGGATTTCGCGGCGCAGCGCGCCGCCATCGCGCCGGTGACTTCGGGGCGCAAGGTGGTGCTGGCCACGGCCATCGCCGAGACCTCGCTCACCATCGAGGATATCCGCGTGGTGGTGGATGCAGGCCGCGCGCGGCGCGCGCGGTTCGATCCCGGCTCTGGCATGGCGCGGCTTGTGACCGAGCGGGTGACCCGCGCCGAGGCGGCGCAACGGGCAGGGCGCGCGGGCCGCGTGGCCGAGGGGGTCTGCTACCGGCTATGGACGCGCGGCGAGGAGGGCGCGCTTGGCCCCTTTCCGCCTGCCGAGATCGAGGCCGCCGACCTGACCGGTCTGGCACTGGAGCTGGCGCTCTGGGGGGCCGCGCCCGAGGCGCTGCCCTTTCTCACCCCGCCCAATCCCGGCAGCTTTGCCGAGGCGCGCGCGCTGCTCACGGATCTCGGTGCGCTCGATGCGCGCGGCGCGATCACCGCGCATGGCCGCCGCCTTGCCGCGCTGCCCTTGCATCCGCGTCTGGCGCATATGCTGAGCGTGGCGGGGCCGGAGGCTGCGGACCTTGCCGCGTTGCTGGCCGAGCGCGACCCGTTGCCGCGTGCCGCGCCTGTGGACCTTGCGCTCCGGCTCGGGGCGGTGCGCGATCCGCGCGGCTATGCCGGGCGTCATCCGTGGGAGGCGCATCGCGGCACGGTGGAGCGTATCCGCACCGAGGCCAGACGCCTGCGGGCGCAGGCGCAGGGTCGTGACGGCGGGCAGAGTGCGGCGGAGATGGCCGCGCTCGCCTATCCGGACCGCATCGGGCTGCGCCGCAAGGGCGAGGCGCCGCGTTTCGTGCTTTCGGGTGGTAAGGGGGCGGTGCTGCCCGAGGGCGATCCGCTGGCGGGGGCGCGGCTCATCGTGGCGACGGACCTTGACGGCGACCCGCGCGAGGCCCGCATCCGGCAGGCCATCGCCATATCCGAGGCGGAGGTTCGCGGGCTTTATGCCGGGCGTATCGGCTGGCACGATGTCTGCGCCTGGGACCGGCGCGTGCGGCGCGTGGTGGCGCGGCGGCGGGAGCGGCTTGGCGCGCTGGTGCTCGACGACCGGACCTGGCCCGACGTGCCGCCCGAGGCGGTGGCGCGCGCCATGCTCGAGGGCGTGCGCGATCTGGGGCTGGTCTGGAGCGCGCCTGCGCGGCGGCTGGCGGCGCGCGTGGCGCTTCTGCGCGCGCGCGATCCGTCCCTGCCGGACATGTCCGAGGCGGCGCTGATGACGGGGCTGGAGGCGTGGCTCCTGCCGCATGTCGCGGGGGTGAAAACGGCGGAGGACTGGCGGGGCTTCGACATTGCCCCGGCGCTTGAGGCGATGCTGACATGGGACCAGCGCCAGACGCTCGACCGCGCCGTGCCGAGCCAGTTCACCACCCCGCTCGGGCGGCGCATTCCCATCGACTATTCCGGCGAGGCACCCGAGATCACGCTGCGCCTGCAAGAGATGTTCGGCCAGACCACCCATCCGGCCGTGGCGGGCCAGCCGCTGCGCGTCACGCTGCTGTCGCCGGCGGGCAGGCCGCTTCAGACGACGATGGACCTGCCGGGGTTCTGGGCCAGTTCCTATGCGGAGGTGCGCAAGGAGATGCGCGGCCGTTACCCTCGTCACCCCTGGCCCGAGGATCCGACCGAGGCCGACCCGACGCTGCGCGCCAAGCCCCGCAACACTTAGTGATTTGCTAAATCATTCATTTGCACTTAAACTATAGGATCAATGAATAAGTCGATCGCCCACCCGAGCAGGGGTCCGAATGGTCAAGATGTCCTCTCTTTCTGCGCGCGCTGGCGCGGCGGCGACGCACCCGCCTGACATGCAGGTCGCGGCGCTTTGCTGGCGCAAGGTGAAGGGACAAAAAGAGATCCTGCTCATCACCAGCCGCGACACCGGGCGCTGGATTGTGCCCAAGGGCTGGCCCATCGAGGGGCTGACGCCTGCGCAATCGGCGCTGCGCGAGGCCTGGGAGGAGGCGGGCGTGCGCGCCGAGGCCGACAAGGTGCGGCCCTGCGGGCAATTCCGCTATGAGAAAATTCTCAAGGATGGCAGCGGCGTGCTCCTGGTGACGCAGGTTTACAAGGTGCGGTTGCGTGCGGATGGTCTGGCGAGCAGCTTTCCCGAGGCGGGCCAGCGTCAACGCCTCTGGGTGCGCCCCAAAAAGGCCGCGCAGATGGTGGAAGAGCCCGAGTTGCAGGACATCCTGCGCGCCTTCTGACCCCGCTCAGCGCGGCACAAGCGCCCAGTAATCGAGATCGAGCAGGACATGCGGCAGGTATTTTCCGTCCTCGCCGCGCAGCGTGAAGGGTGCGCCGCCCTTCGTGGCGACCAGTCGCAGGCGCAACGCGCCCACCCCCGGCGCGGGCGTCTCGGCGCGGTCCAGCACCTCGGACCAGGCGCGCAGCGTGTTGCCCGCGAAACAGGGGTTGGCATGGGACCCGGCATTCACGGCCACGATCATCTGCGCATTGGCGAGGCCATTGAACGACAGCGCGCGCGCCATCGAGATGACATGCCCGCCATAAATGAGCCGCTTGCCATCCTCGCGCAAACTCGCGTCGAAATGGGTCTTGGCGGTGTTCTGCCAGAGCCGCGTGGCGAGCATATGCTCGGCCTCCTCGATGGTCACGCCGTCCACGTGGTCGATCTGCTCGCCCACCGTGTAATCGCCCCAGCGATGCGGCTCTCCGGCAAGGGGAAAGTCGTAGCGCGTGAAATCGAGGCCCTCGGGGATGACCAGATCGTCCGCCGCCACCGCAGCGGCAAGCGCAGGCACCACCGGCGCGGGGGCAGGGGCGGCGCTATCGCGCTTGCGCACCATCACCCAGCGGACAAATTCCATCACCGTCTCGCCATGCTGGTTGGTGCCGGAGGTGCGCACATAGACCACGCCGGTCTTGCCAGAGGAGTTTTCCTTGAGCCCGATCACCTCGGATTGCGAGGCGAGCGTGTCACCGGGCCAGACGGGCCGCAGCCAGCGCGCCTCTGCATAGCCCAGATTGGCCACGGCATTGAGCGAGATATCCGGCACCGACTTGCCGAAGACGATGTGAAACGCCGCCAGATCATCCAGCGGGCTGGCGCGCAGGCCGCAGGCGCGGGCAAATTCGTCCGAGGAATAGAGCGCATGGCGCGCCGGATAAAGCGCATGATAAAGAGCGCGCTCGCCCCCCGAGACGGTGCGCGGCACGGCGTGGCGGATCACCTCGCCCAGCCGGTAATCCTCGAAGAAGCGGCCCGGGTTGGTCTTGGCCATGCTCACTGCTCTCCCAGCTTGATGTCGGGGGAATAGGTGCCCGGCACCTCCTTGATGACCGCCTGCCCGCAGCGCATCACGCCGTTGGCCGCGTCGAACGCATAGGTGGGGTCGCCATGGAGCGACCAGCCCTTGTTGAGCGCGGCGGTCACCTTGTGACAGAAGGCCGAGGTGTCATCGGCGGTCAGAAACCGGTAGAGTTGCATGGGTTTACCCCGGAAATGGCCAGACGCCCAGCCAGTTGTGGACAAAGGTCATGGCAAAGAACAGCACCAGCGTGATGATGACCAGCAGGATGTCGCGCTTGGCCTCGCCCGGTGCGGGGCGGTCCCAGTCTTCGGACATGTTTATGACCACCACTTCCAGCACCGCCCAGCCCAGGAGGCCACCAAAGAGGATCAGCGAGGCCAGATCACCATTGACCAGCAGGTGCGCCACCGCCCAGACCTTGACGGCGGTCAGTTGCGGATGGCGGATCGCGCCGCGCAACCGCCCCTTGGTCGCGCTCATCCCGTAGAGAAACACCGCGCCCAGCATCATCAGGTTGTTGACATGCACCGTCCAGGCGGGCGGGAACCAGACATTCACGAACTCCGCCTGCCGGTAGCCCACCACCATCAGCACCAGACCGGCGAGGATACCCACCGCCGCCAGCCCCTTGCCAGCCTTGCCCATCCGCGCGCGCAGATCGGGGGCCACGCGCTTGAAGAGATGCGCGGCGGTCCAGAGGATCAGTCCGAGGATGAGATAGGTCATTGCGCGCTACTCCGCTGCCAGGTCGCGTATCGCTTGGGCCTGTGCAAGGATGCGCTGCGCCGTGACCACATGCAGATTCTCGACGATCTGCCCGTCCACGACCGCGATCCCCTGACCCGAGGCTCGGCTTTCTTCATACGCGGCAATCTGGCGTTCGGCCAGTTCGATTTCGGCCTCCGTGGGGGCAAAGGCGGCATTGGCGATGTCGATCTGCGCGGGGTGGATCAGCGTCTTGCCGTCGAAGCCCAGATCGCGGCCCTGTTCGCATTCGACACGCAGCCCGTCGTCGTCCTTGAAGCGGTTATAGACCCCGTCCACCGCCACGATCCGCGCCGCGCGTGCCGCCAGAACGATGGTTTGCAGCGCCAGCATCAGCGGCATACGGTCGGGCTGCGCCCTTGTCCGCAGATCCTTGGCCAGATCATTGGTGCCCGCGACCAGCCCCGCGACGCGCGCATGGGCCGCGATTTCGCGCGCGCCCAGGATCGAGAGCGGCGTTTCCATCATCGCCCAGACGGCTATGTCGGGCCCGATGATCTCGGTCAGCGTGTCGATATCCGAAGGCGCGTTGACCTTGGGCAGAAGGATCGCATCGGCCCCGGCATCGGCAAATGCACGCGCATCGGCCAGCCCCCATTCCGTGCTCAGCGCGTTGATCCGCACGATTTTCGCGCGCCTGCCATAGCCGCCCTCTTGCAGTGCCGCGCGCAGCGTGGCGCGGGCCTCGGCCTTGGCGTCGGGGGCGACCGCGTCCTCCAGATCGAAGATGATTGCATCGGCGGGCAGGCCGCGCGCCTTGTCGAGCGCGCGCTCCTTGGAGCCGGGAATATAGAGCACGGAACGATAGGGTCGGGTGCTGGCCATGGTCTGCCCTCATATTTGGGAAATTTTCTTGCGCAGGGATGCCATTTTTCGGCGGAAATGTTCAAGCGGTTTCTGCCGCGATGCAGCATCAAGGGAGGTGACTCTGCGTTAACCAAGTCTTCACGCCTTTTGCGGCATGATTTTCCCGACGGCAGGGACCAACCGGGAAAGGGTATGACGATGATGAGATATGCTCTGGCGCTGGTCTTGGCGTCGCTTTCGGCACCTGCCATGGCGCAGGGCGCGGCCTGCGCGCCGCGCGACGTGGTGGTGAAACGGCTGGCCGACGCCTATGGTGAGACGCGGAAATCCATGGGACTCGGCTCGCAGGGGGCTGTGATCGAGGTGTTCGCCTCCGACACGTCGGGCAGTTGGACAATCACGGTCACGGGCACGAATGGCGTCACCTGCCTCATTGCGGCAGGGCAGGCATTCGAGGATGTGGCCGACGCGCTGCCGGTGCCCGGCAACGATGCGTGAGCCCCGCGCCAACCGGTGCGGGGCTAAAGACCATCGAGGATGAGTTTCACGCCGGTCACGGTCAGCAAGACGTAGGTGAGCCCGAAGAACGCGCGCTCGGGCACGAGCCGGTGCGCGCGCACACCGATCCATGCACCGATCAGGGCAAAGGGCGCAAGCATCAGCGCAACGCTCAGCGTCTCGCGCGTGAAGAGACCAAGAAAGCCGTAGGGCACTGCCTTGGCGATATTTATCACAAAGAAGACCGCCACCGTCGTCGCCTGAAACCCGGTTTTGCCCAGCCCGCGCGACAAGAGATACACCGCCGCAGGCGGCCCGCCCGCATGGCTCACGAAGCTGGTGAACCCGGCCACCATCCCGGCCAGCAGCCCCGCACCCACCGGCAGGGGTCGCGCTGCGCCGCGCACCAGTCGCGCCCGCACCGCCAGTTGCCAGGCCACGAAGCCCACTGCGACCGCCCCGATCAACACCCGCATCAGGTCCGCATCGGCCACCCGGTAAAAGGCCATCCCAAGCGCCACGCCCGGCAACCCGCCCAGCACCAGCACGCGCGTCTCTTCGCGTCCCCATTGCCGCCAATAGGGCCGCAGCGTCGCCACATCGATGACCATCAAAAGCGGCAGCATGATCCCGAGCGCCACCCCCGGCGGCGCCACGATCGCCAGAATCGCCGCGCCCGCAAAGGCCGCGCCCGAGCCGAATCCGCCTTTCGATATCCCGGCGAAAAGCGCGGCAAAGACCCCGGCGGCGAAGATCTCCCATGTCACCCCCATCGGCCAAGCCCCCGTTTCCAAACGCCGCTTCTGGCATACGACGGTATGCCGCAGGCACCCACCGCCGCATCGTGACCTGCGGCAGGCTTGCATGACACAGAATTTCAGACTACGCCACGCCGCAACTATGCAACCTGTGGAGACAGATCCAATGGCCAGACCCAAGATCGCGCTGATCGGCGCGGGACAGATCGGCGGCACGCTTGCCCATCTTGCCGCGCTGAAGGAACTCGGCGACATCGTGCTTTTCGACATCGCCGAGGGCACGCCCGAGGGCAAGGCGCTCGATATCGCCGAATCCGGCCCCTCCGAAGGCTTTGACGCGGTGCTCAAGGGCACGCAGTCCTATGCCGATATCGCGGGCGCGGATGTCTGCATCGTCACCGCCGGCGTGGCGCGCAAGCCGGGGATGAGCCGTGACGATCTTCTGGGCATCAACCTCAAGGTCATGAAATCGGTGGGCGAGGGGATCGCGGCCAACGCGCCCGACGCGTTTGTGATCTGCATCACCAACCCGCTCGACGCGATGGTCTGGGCGCTACAGCAATTCTCGGGCCTGCCCGCGCACAAGGTCTGCGGCATGGCCGGTGTTCTGGATAGCGCGCGCTTCCGTCACTTCCTCAGCGTCGAGTTCGGCGTGTCGATGCGTGACGTGACCGCTTTCGTTCTGGGCGGGCATGGCGATACGATGGTGCCCTCGGTGCGTTATTCGACCGTTGCGGGCATCCCGCTGCCGGATCTGATCGAGATGGGCTGGACCACGCAGGACAAGCTCGACGCCATCCTGCAACGCACCCGCGACGGCGGCGCCGAGATCGTCGGCCTGCTGAAAACCGGCTCGGCCTTCTATGCGCCCGCCACGTCGGCCATTGAAATGGCCGAGGCCTATCTCAAGGATCAAAAGCGCGTCCTGCCCTGCGCGGCCTATTGCGATGGCGAGCTGGGCGTGAAGGACATGTATGTGGGCGTGCCCACGGTGATCGGCGCGGGCGGGATCGAGCGCATCGTCGAGATCAAGCTCACCAAGGATGAGCAGGCCATGTTCGACAAGTCGGTTGAGGCCGTAAAGGGCCTCGTGAAGGCCTGCAAGGAAATCGATCCGTCGCTCGCATGACGAAAACCGCAAAGAGTTAGATCAGGGCTGGAGCATATCCAGCCCTGATTCCTTTTGCGATGGAAAAAACGGTTTGAGCGTCGCTTGTGATCACAGGAATTATTCGTGTGATCACAAAATGCAGAATTTCGGCGCAAATTTTCCGTCACGGCGAAAAATCCTTTAAATCGCCCGTCATTCCGTGCCTATACCTGTTCCGATCACAGCAAAACGGGACAGGTTCATGAACATCCACGAGTATCAGGCGAAGGCGCTTTTGCGGGCTTACGGGGCTCCGGTTTCGGATGGGCGCGTTGTTCTGCGCGCGGAGGAGGCGAAGACGGCGGCGGGGGGTCTTGACGGGCCGGTCTGGGTCGTGAAGGCGCAGATCCATGCCGGGGGTCGTGGCAAGGGCAGGTTCAAGGAAGCGGGTGCCGGCGAGGCGGGTGGCGTGCGTCTGGCGCGCTCGGTCGAGGAGGCCGCCGAGGAGGTGCGCCGGATGCTGGGGCGCACGCTGGTGACCAAGCAGACCGGGCCTGCGGGCAAGCAGGTCAACCGCGTCTATATCGAGGATGGCGCGGGCATCGCGCGCGAGCTTTACCTCGCGCTGCTGGTGGATCGCGGCACGAGCCGCATCTCCTTTGTGGCCTCGACCGAGGGCGGCATGGATATCGAGGAGGTGGCCGAGAGCACGCCCGAGAAGATCCTCAGCTTCGCGGTCGATCCCGCCACCGGCTATCAGCCCTTCCATGGCCGCCGCATCGCCTTTGGCCTTGGCCTCACCGGAGGTCAGGTCAAGCAATGCGTGGCGCTGATGGGCATGCTCTACAAGGCGTTTGTCGAAAAAGACATGGAGATGCTGGAAATCAACCCGCTGATCGTGACCGACAAGGGCGATCTCAGGGTGCTTGATGCCAAGATCAGCTTTGACGGCAACGCGATCTATCGCCACGCCGATATCGCCGAATTGCGCGACACCACCGAAGAGGACCCCAAGGAGCTTGAGGCCTCGAAATACGACCTCAACTATATCGCTCTGGATGGCGAGATCGGCTGCATGGTCAACGGCGCGGGTCTGGCGATGGCCACCATGGACATCATCAAGCTTTACGGGGCGGAGCCGGCCAATTTCCTCGATGTGGGCGGCGGCGCGACCAAGGAAAAGGTCACCGAGGCGTTCAAGATCATCACCTCCGATCCGCAGGTCAAAGGCATCCTCGTCAACATCTTCGGCGGCATCATGCGCTGCGACGTGATCGCCGAGGGCGTGGTAGCCGCCGTCAAGGAGGTGGGCCTAAAGGTGCCGCTCGTTGTCCGGCTTGAGGGCACCAACGTCGAAAAAGGCAAGGAGATCATCAACAATTCCGGCCTCGACGTGATCGCCGCCGACGACCTCAAGGACGGCGCGCAGAAGATCGTGAAGGCCGTCAAAGGCTGATCCCGCAGGGTGGGTGCCAACCCACCTCTCCCAAGAATTTATTACAGGAGAACGCCAAGATGGCAGTCCTCGTAGACGAAAATACACGCGTGATCTGTCAGGGCCTCACCGGCTCTCAGGGCACGTTCCATTCCGAACAGGCCATCGCCTATGGCACCAGGATGGTCGGCGGCGTGACCCCCGGCAAGGGCGGCAGCACGCATCTTGACCTGCCGGTGTTCAACTCGGTGCATGAGGCCAAGGCCGTGACCGAGGCCAATGCCTCCGTCATCTACGTCCCGCCCCCCTTTGCCGCCGATTCGATCCTCGAGGCGATTGATGCCGAGATGGAGCTGATCGTCTGCATCACCGAAGGCATCCCCGTCTTGGACATGATGCGCGTCAAGCGGGCGCTGGAAGGCAGCAAATCGCGCCTCATCGGTCCCAACTGCCCCGGCATCATCACGCCCGACGCCTGCAAGATCGGCATCATGCCCGGCCATATCCACCGGCGCGGCTCTGTCGGCGTCGTCTCGCGCTCCGGCACGCTCACCTATGAGGCGGTCAAGCAGACCTCGGATGTGGGCCTTGGACAATCGACCTGCGTCGGCATCGGCGGCGACCCGATCAAGGGGACCGAACATATCGACGTGCTGGAATGGTTCCTCGCCGATGACGAGACGCAGTCGATCATCATGATCGGCGAAATCGGCGGCTCTGCCGAAGAAGAGGCCGCGCAGTTCCTGAAAGACGAGAAAAAGCGCGGCCGCTGGAAACCGACCGCAGGCTTCATCGCCGGACGCACCGCCCCTGCGGGCCGCCGCATGGGCCATGCAGGCGCCATCGTGGCGGGCGGCAAGGGCGGTGCCGAGGACAAGATCGAGGCGATGAAATCCGCGGGCATCACCGTGGCCGAAAGCCCCGCCAGCCTCGGCGAGGCGGTGCTCAAGGCCATCGGCTGACGCATCCGGGCCGGGCCGGGGGCGTCCCCGGCCCGGCCCAACCAACAGGGTTCCAAGCTCCTCCGAGGTGCCAAAATGACCGACCAATCCCCCAACGACCAGTTCCACGCCTCCTCCTTCATGCAGGGCGCGAATGCCGAATACCTGGAGCAGCTTTACGCCCGCTACGCCCATGATCCGGGTGCGGTCGATGAGGCGTGGCGCGCCTTCTTCGATCAGTTGGGCGATGGTCACGACGATGTGCGCCGCGAGGCGCAAGGTGCCTCATGGGCGCGCGCCGACTGGCCGCCCATGCCGTCCGATGATCTGACTGCCGCGCTGACCGGCGAATGGCCCGCCGAGCCGGAATTGAAGGACGCGGGCAAGAAGATCGCCGCGAAAGCCGATGAAAAGGGCGTGAAGCTCAGCGATGAGGACGTCAAGCGCGCGGTGCTCGATAGCGTACGCGCGCTCATGCTCATCCGCGCCTATCGCATCCGGGGCCACCTCATCGCCGATCTCGACCCGCTCGGCCTGCGCGAGCAGGGCCACCAGCCCGAGCTTGACCCGAAATCCTACGGCTTCACCGAGGCCGACATGGACCGGCCCATCTTCATCGACAACGTGCTTGGCCTGCAAATCGCGAGCCTGCGCGAGATCCTCGCCATCGTGCGGCGCACCTATTGCGGCACCTTCGCGCTGCAATACATGCACATCTCCGATCCTGAACAGGCCGCTTGGCTCAAGGAGCGGATCGAAGGCTATGACAAGGAAATCTCCTTCACCCGGCGGGGCCGCAAGGCGATCCTGAACAAGCTCGTGGAGGCCGAGGGCTTCGAGAAATACCTCCATGTCAAATACATGGGCACCAAGCGGTTCGGCCTTGATGGTGGCGAGAGCCTCATTCCCGCGATGGAGCAGATCATCAAGCGCGGCGGTCAATTGGGCGTGCAGGATATCGTCATCGGGATGCCGCATCGCGGACGGCTCAACGTGCTCGCCAATGTCATGGGCAAGCCCTACCGCGCGCTTTTTCACGAGTTTCAGGGCGGCTCCTCCAAGCCCGAGGATGTCGACGGCTCGGGCGATGTGAAATACCACCTCGGGGCCAGCCACGACCGCGAGTTCGATGGCAACACCGTCCATTTGTCGCTGACCGCCAACCCCAGCCATCTCGAGGCGGTGAACCCGGTGGTGCTGGGCAAGGTCCGCGCCAAGCAGGATCAGTTGAACGACACCGACCGCACCAAGGTTCTGCCGATCCTCTTGCACGGCGACGCGGCCTTTGCCGGTCAGGGTGTCGTGGCCGAGGGCTTCGGTCTCTCGGGCCTCAAGGGGCACCGCACCGGCGGCACCATGCATATCGTGGTGAACAACCAGATCGGCTTTACCACCGCGCCGCATTTCTCGCGGTCCTCGCCCTATCCCACGGATATCGCGCTGATGGTCGAGGCACCGATTTTCCACGTCAACGGCGACGATCCCGAGGCGGTCGTTCATGCCGCCCGCGTCGCCACGGAATTCCGCCAGAAATTCCACAAGGACGTGGTCATCGACATCATCTGCTACCGCCGCTTCGGCCATAACGAGGGGGACGAGCCGATGTTCACCAACCCCCTGATGTACAAGAAGATCAAGCAGCAGAAGACGACGCTCGCGCTCTATACCGACCGGCTCGTGAAGGACGGTCTCATCCCCGAGGGCGAGGTCGAGGACCTCAAGGCCGCGTTCCAGTCCTTCCTTGCCGACGAGTTCGAGGCGGGCAAGGATTACCGCCCGAACAAGGCCGACTGGCTCGACGGCAAATGGTCGGACCTCAACCCGCACAAGGGCAAGTATGAGCGCGGCGAGACGGCGATCCCGTCCGAGACCTTCAAGGAGGTGGGCGCGGCGCTGACCCATGTGCCCGAGGGGGTCACCGTTCACAAGACGGTCGAGCGCCTGCTCGAGGCCAAGCGCCAGATGTTCGAGACCGGCGAAGGCTTTGACTGGGCCACCGCCGAGGCGCTGGCCTTCGGCTCGCTCCTGACCGAGGGCTATCGCGTCCGCCTCTCGGGCCAGGACAGCACGCGCGGCACCTTCAGCCAGCGTCATTCCGCCTTCATCGACCAGGACACCGAAGAGCGGTATTACCCGCTCAACAATATCCGCGAGGGCCAGGCACCATACGAGGTCATCGATTCGATGCTCTCGGAATATGCGGTGCTCGGGTTCGAATACGGCTACAGCCTCGCGGAACCCAAGGCCCTTACCCTCTGGGAGGCGCAGTTCGGCGACTTCGCCAACGGCGCGCAGATCATGTTCGATCAGTTCATCTCCTCGGGCGAAAGCAAGTGGCTGCGGATGTCGGGCCTCGTGTGCCTGCTGCCGCATGGCTATGAAGGGCAGGGGCCGGAGCATTCCTCCGCCCGGCTGGAACGGTTCCTGACGATGTGCGGCGGCGATAACTGGATCGTGGCCAATTGCACGACGCCTGCGAACTATTTCCACATCCTGCGCCGTCAGCTCTACCGCACCTTCCGCAAACCGCTCATCCTGATGACGCCGAAATCGCTTCTGCGGCACAAGATGGCGGTGTCGAAAACCTCGGATTTCGTCACCGGCTCCTCCTTCCACCGGGTGCTGTGGGACGATGCGCAATACGGGAATTCCGACACCAAACTTGTCGCCGACAAGAAGATCCGCCGCGTCGTCATGTGCTCGGGCAAGGTCTATTACGACCTGCTGGAAGAGCGCGACAAGCGCGGCATCGACGATGTCTATCTGCTCCGGGTCGAACAGTTCTACCCCTTCCCCGCCATGTCGATGGTCAAGGAGCTGGAGCGCTTCAAGGGCGCGGAAATGGTCTGGTGCCAGGAAGAACCCAAGAACCAGGGTGCCTGGTCTTTCATCGAGCCGAATATCGAATGGGTGCTCACGCGCATCGACGCCAAGCACAAGCGCCCGGTCTATGCCGGCCGCCCCGCTGCCGCCTCGCCCGCCACGGGCCTTGCCAACCAGCACAAAGCACAACAAGAGGCGCTGGTGGATGCCGCGCTCTCCATCGAAGGAAACAAGTGATGAGCACCGAAGTCCGCGTCCCCACCTTGGGCGAATCCGTCACCGAGGCCACCGTCGCCACATGGTTCAAGAAACCCGGCGATCAGGTCGCTGCCGACGAGATGCTGTGCGAGCTTGAAACCGACAAGGTGACGGTCGAGGTGCCCAGCCCGACGGCGGGCACCCTGGGCGAAATCGTGGCGCAGGAGGGCGAGACCGTGGGCGTCGACGCCCTTCTTGCCACCATCACCGCAGGCGAGGGCAAGGCCGCCCCGGCGAAAGCCGACAAGCCCGAGGTCAAATCCGCGCCGACCGACACGGGCAGCGATAAGGGCGGCGAGAGCATCGACGTCATGGTGCCCACCCTTGGCGAAAGCGTGACCGAGGCCACCGTTTCCACCTGGTTCAAGAAGGTGGGCGACCGTGTCGAGGCCGACGAGATGCTGTGCGAGCTGGAGACCGACAAGGTCTCGGTCGAGGTGCCGGCCCCCGCCTCCGGCACGCTGACGGAAATCCTCGCAGGCGAGGGCGAGACGGTGCAGGCGGGCGGCAAGCTCGCGCTCATGTCCTCGGGCGAGGGCGCGGCAAGCCCCGCCAAATCGGACGCCGCTCCGGCAGAGGAAAGTCCGGCCAAAGCCTCCGGCAAGGATGTCGAAGACGCCCCTTCGGCGAAAAAGGCCATGGCCGAGGCGGGCGTCAGCCGCGATCAGGTCACCGGCTCGGGCCGTGACGGTCGCGTGATGAAAGAGGATGTCGCCAAGGCAGGGCAGGCCCCGAAAGCCGCGCCCGCCGCCCCCGCCCCGGCCGCGCAGGCCCCCCGCGCGCCCTCCCCGGCCGAGGATGCCGCGCGCGAGGAACGCGTCAAGATGACGAGGCTCCGCCAGACCATCGCCCGCCGCCTCAAGGACGCGCAGAACACCGCCGCCATGCTCACCACCTATAACGAGGTCGACATGACCGAGGTGATGGCGCTGCGCAACCAGTACAAGGACGAGTTCTTCAAGAAGCACGGCGTGCGCCTCGGCTTCATGTCGTTTTTCACCAAGGCCTGCGTCCACGCCCTGAAAGAGGTGCCCGAGGTCAATGCCGAGATCGACGGCACCGATATCGTCTACAAGAACTTTGTCCATATGGGCATCGCGGCAGGCACCCCCACCGGCCTCGTCGTGCCGGTCATTCGCGACGTGGATCAGATGGGCTTTGCCGCCATCGAGAAGGCCATCGCCGAGAAAGGCGCCCGCGCCCGCGACGGCAAGCTCTCGATGGCCGAGATGCAGGGCGGCACCTTCACCATCTCCAACGGCGGCGTCTACGGCTCGCTCATGTCCTCGCCCATCCTCAACCCCCCGCAATCGGGCATCCTCGGCATGCACAAGATCCAGGACCGGCCCATGGTGGTGAACGGCGAGATCAAGGCCCGCCCGATGATGTATCTCGCGCTCAGCTACGACCACCGCATCGTCGACGGCAAAGGCGCGGTGACATTCCTCGTGCGCGTGAAAGAAGCACTCGAAGATCCCCGGCGGTTGTTGATGGATTTGTGAGCACCGCGTGACAGACCCGCTTTATGAATGGGACGCCGCCAAGGCCGAAAACAACATGGCCAAACACGGCGTCCCCTTCACGGCGGTGCAGGGTTTCGACTGGAGCAGCGCGATAGAGGCCGAAGATACACGCTATGACTACGGCGAGACCCGGATGCAGGCCCTTGGCAAGATCGACGGGCGATACCACGTTCTTGTCTATGCTTGGCGCAACGCCCGCATCCGCGTAATCTCGTTGCGCAAGGCCAACCGAAGGGAAATCCCATGAGCATCCGCCCAAAACCGCCCGAAGATTTTGACGAGAACCCACCCCTCGACGCGGATTTCTTCACCCGCGCCCGCCCCGCCACCCCCGGCGAAGCCGCCCGCCTGCGCGCGGCTCTGGAACGGATCGTGAAGGCGCATGAGGCGGGGCGGTCTCTCGACGAGGCGATTGCCAAGGCGCGTGAAACGCTGGCGGTGGGGGGATGAGACGGTCAGATATTCTCATCATCGACGGCAACGGTGCGGTGACGTTCTTGGTGCGCGTGAAAGAGCCCCTCGAAGGCCCGTGCCGGTTGCTTATGGACTTGTGAGGCAGAAGTTTGGTGAATAGCGTAATTGAAATAATCATTGAGCGTTGGCGTTTTCAGGAACGCCAATGCTTTTACGCTTTTTCTGCCGCTGGTGCCGCTATCGGTTACGCTATCGTTACATCAAGTAATTTAGCGTCAGGATCAGCTATAAGATTTTTAATGGCAGCTTTAATTTTGTGGACTTTCTCGATGTTGTGCGGCCTGAAGTTACTTTCACTTTTAAGTTTGGCTCAAAGAATGTCCCTCGCAGCGATGCGACTAAAAGGGAATACTGCGGAACTCAAAATTGCTGACACTGAGTTTATACATGATGACAAAATTGTTGGAAGAAAGATTAGCTGCTATCGAAATCTTCAGGTCATATTTCTTTTAATAGGGGCGCTCGTATACTTGCCCTCGGTTGTTGATTTTGCGCTGGCGTTTGATCTAACACCGATGCCGGCGGATAGATAATGACCCCCGAACTCACCGCCCTCACCCTCGCCGCCCTCCTGCAAGCGGTCCAGTTCCTCCTCTACGCCATCCCGGCGAATCTGGAGCTTGGCCCCGGCTACACCATGTCCGCGCGTGACCGCGAGCCGTCGAAACAACTCTCGCCCAAAACCGCCCGCCTTGGCCGCGCGCTCAACAACCATTTCGAGGGGCTGATCCTCTTCACCATCGCCGTCGTCACCGTCACCCTCTCCAACCAATCCACCCAATTCACCGCCGCCTGCGCCTTTACCTATCTCGCCGCGCGCGTGCTCTACATCCCCGCTTACTATTTCGGCCTCAGACCGGGCCGCTCGCTCATCTGGTCCGTGGGCTTCGCCGCCACCCTGCTCATGCTGCTGGCGGCGCTCCTCTAGATGCTTCATCTTGCCCCAAATATTCCGGGGGAGTCGCCCATCGGGCGACGGGGGCAGCGCCCCCGCCCTGACCCAAACGAAAGGAACTGACCCATGGCCTCTTACGACGTGATCATCATCGGCGCCGGCCCCGGCGGCTATGTCTGCGCCATCCGTTGCGCGCAACTGGGCCTCAAGACCGCCGTGGTCGAGGGCCGCGAGACACTGGGCGGCACCTGCCTCAACGTCGGCTGCATCCCGTCGAAGGCCCTCCTGCACGCCTCCCACATGCTCCATGAAGCGGAACACAATTTCGCGAAAATGGGCCTCAAGGGCAAATCCCCCTCGGTCGACTGGAAAGAGATGCTGGCCTACAAGGATGATGTCATCGGCCAGAACACCAAGGGCATCGAATTCCTGTTCAAGAAGAACAAGATAGACTGGCTCAAGGGCTGGGGCAGCATCCCCGAGGCGGGCCGCGTCAAGGTCGGCGATGACACCCATGAGGCCAAACATATCGTCATCGCGTCCGGCTCTGAATCCGCCAGCATCCCCGGCGCGGATGTCACCATCGACGAGAAAATCGTCGTCACCTCCACCGGTGCGCTGGAACTGCCCAGGATCCCCAAGACCATGGTGGTGATCGGCGGCGGTGTCATCGGGCTGGAGCTTGGCTCGGTCTATGCCCGCCTCGGCACCTCGGTCACGGTGGTGGAATATATGGATCAGGTCACCCCCGGCATGGACGCCGAGGTGCAAAAGACCTTCCAGAGAATATTGAAAAAACAAGGGCTTGACTTCGTCATGGGGGCCGGTGTCCACACCGTCGAGACGCTCAAGACCAAGGCCAAGGTCGCTTACAAGCTGCGCAAGGATGACAGCGAGCATCAGCTTGACGCCGATGTGGTTCTCGTTGCCACGGGCCGCAAACCCTATACCGAGGGGGTCGGCCTCGATGCGCTTGGCGTCGAGATGACCAAGCGGGGCCAGATCGCTGTCGGCAAGGACTGGCAGACCAATATCAAGGGCCTCTACGCCATCGGCGACGTGATCGAAGGGCCCATGCTGGCGCACAAGGCCGAGGATGAAGGCATGGCCGTGGCCGAGGTGCTGGCGGGCAAGCACGGGCACGTCAACTACGGCGTCATTCCCGGCGTGATCTATACCCACCCCGAGGTCGCCAATGTGGGCGAGACCGAGGAAACCCTGAAAGAGCAGGGCCGGGCCTACAAGGTCGGCAAGTTCTCCTTCATGGGCAATGGCCGCGCCAAGGCCAATTTCGCGGGCGACGGGTTCGTGAAAATCCTCGCCGACAAGGAAACCGACCGCATCCTCGGTGCCCATATCATCGGCCCCGCGGCGGGCGATCTCATCCACGAGATCTGCGTCGCGATGGAGTTCGGGGCAAGCGCCGAGGATCTGGCGCTGACCTGCCACGCGCACCCGACCTATTCGGAGGCGGTGCGCGAGGCGGCGCTTGCCTGCGGCGACGGGGCCATTCACGCGTGACGGATGCCCCGCGCGTCTCGGTCATCATCCCGGCCTTTCGCGCGCATGACAGCCTGCCTGCCGCGCTCGCCTCGGTGGCGGCGGCGGGCCTGCCGCCCGGAGAGGTCGAGGTGGTCATCGCCCCCGACGATGGTGACGATTACGCAGGGCTTCCGCATCACGGCCTGCGTGTGGTCCGCTGTCCGGCGCATCATGTGGCCAGCGGGGCAGGGGCCGCGCGCAACCGCGCGCTGGCGCAGGCCTCGGGGCGGATGGTGGCCTTTCTCGACGCCGATGACACATGGGAAACGGGCTATCTCGCGGCTCTCTTGCCGCTCGCCGAGGCGCAAGGCGTGGCCTTCGGGCGCACGCGGGTGCTTGATGCGGGTCGCCCGCTTATGGATCTGCCGGACCACCGGAGCGCGCGCCTCGGCATCGCCGATCTTGGCATGGGGGCCAGCTTTCACCCGGTGATGGCGCGCGCGCTGGCAGGGCCGTTTCGCAGCCTGCCTTCACAGGACGTGCTGCATGCTGCCGAGGCGCTCTCGGCGGCTGGGGGCCATGCGCCGCTGGCCCCGATCCATTACAACCTGCATCTCAACGCCCGCAGCGCCACGGCGGATCGCGGCTTTGCGCTGCGCGTGCAGGGGGCCTATGCCCGCATCCTGCGCGATATCGAGACCGGACGCACTGGCCTGCGCCCCGAGCACTGGTCCATGGCCCGCTCGGCCTTCGAGGCCAAGGCGCGCCTCAATCGCGCCTATATGCGGGCCGGGGGCCAGCGTCCGTTTTATGCGTTTCTGAAGGCGCGCGCAGAGCGTTAGGTCGGATGCATCAGAGCCGGATTGCCGAGATTAGCCGCCCGTAATCCGCCTCATTCGCATGGGTGCTGCGGCGGTAGGAATAGAAGCGTTCGGGGTCCGCATAGGTGCAATGGCGCGTCCATTCCGCATGGCCCACGCCTGCGCGGCGCAGCCTGTAAAGGCCATAGCCGGGCAGGTCGAACTGATAACGGTCGCCGTGGCCATTGGCAAAAAAGCGGGCGCTTTCGGGCGTGTGGGCAAGGAACTCCTCGAGCAGTTCGGGGCCGACCTCGTAGGCGCTCTGGCTGATCGTCGGCCCGATCACGGCGGTGATGCTGGCGCGCCGTGCGCCGAGTCCTTCCATCGCCTCGATCGTGGCCTCGAGCACCCCGTCGCGCGCGCCGCGCCATCCGGCATGGGCCGCTCCGATCACGCCGGCATCGGTGTCGGCGAAGAGCACCGGCTGGCAATCGGCGGTCAGAACGGCCAGTGCCACGCCCGGCGTCGCCGTCACCATGGCATCGGCGCGCAGCTTTTCGATCAGAGGGCCGGTGACCGGCACGACATCCGCCGAATGGACCTGATGCACGGTCACAAGGTGACCGGGTGCCACCTGCATCGCATCGGCCACGCGGGCGCGGTTGATGGTCACGATCTCGGCCTGATCCGACGACCCCGCGCCGCAGTTGAGGCCCGAGAATATCCCCGAGGACGCGCCGCCGCGCCGGGTAAAGAACCCGTGGCGCAGGGGGGCAAGCGCGTCGGCGGTGATGATCTCGAGCGTCATGGGTCCAGTCCGGGTGGCGGTGGCGCGCCGGGAGGGTAGAGCCCCAGCACCTTGAAGAGCGTCCCCATTTCCTGCGCGTCGGTCAAGCGCCGATATGCAGCAAGGTGGCTGTCCAGCGCCGCCCCCGAAAGGCCGCGCGCCAGTGCCTCGGCCCGTCGGGCCAGCCCGAGACGCTCCAGAAACACGCCCTGCGGCGTGAGGCGGGTATGGGCAGCGGGGGCGGCGGCGCGGGCGAGCGCCTCGAAATCGACATGCGCGGTCAGGTCCGCAGCGCCCGGTGCGGCAAGGGGATCGGTGGGCGCATGGCCCGCCACGGCCTGAAACGTGTCCCCCAAGGAGCGCCAGTCGCCATAGTCGATCAGCAGCGCAGCGCCGCCATGCCCGGCGATGCGGGCACCGATATGTGCGGCGATGGCCGCCCCCGGCGCGCAGGTCTCCACGATGTCGCCCGGCCGCGTATCCGCCTGCCGGTGATCGAGCGCGGGCAGGGTGCATTCGGGCCCGAGACCGAGGGTAAGGCGGTCCCCGGTCAGGCCCACAACCCGCTCGTGCCAGCCGCTTTCGCCGCGCTGGAACTGGCGCACTGGCAGCGCGTCAAAGAATTCGTTGGCAACAAGGTAGAGCGGGGCCGGGGGCAGATCCTCCACCCGGCCGCACCATGTCACATCGCCGCGCCCGAGGGTCGCGGCCTGCACCTTGCGCAGGGTGGGAGAGGTCTCGACCAGATGCAGCCGCATCGCGGCGTGAAAGCCGGGAACAGCGCGGGTCGCGCGCAAAAGGTCCGCCATGAGCGTGCCGCGACCGGGGCCGGTCTCTGCCAGCGTGAACGGCGCAGGTGCCCCCTGATCAAGCCAGCACTGCGCAAGGCACAGCCCCAGCAACTCGCCGAACATCTGGCTGATTTCCGGCGCGGTGGTGAAATCGCCGCCCGCGCCGAACGGGTCGCGCGTGGCGTAATAGCCGTGGGATGGGTCCATCAGGCAGGTGGCCATATACTCGGCAAGGCTCATCGGGCCGCTTGCACGGATGCGCGCGGCGAGGGCCCCGGCCAGCGCGGTCATGCAGGCAATGCCCGCCGTCGCGCCCAAAGGACCATGCCAAGCCCGAAGGCAATCATCGGCAGCGACAGCGCCTGCCCCATGGTCAACCCGTAGCCACCGACGTGAAAGGCAAGCCCCAGCGGATTGCCGGGGGTGATGAACTGCGCATCGGGCTGGCGGACGAATTCCACCGCGAACCGCGCCATCCCGTAGCCCGCAAAGAAAAGCCCCGTCAGTGTGCCGGGAAGGCGCAGCGCGCCGCGCCGCCAGCCCAGCCACAAGAGCACCGCGCCGAGAAGGAGCCCCTCGAGCGCCGCCTCGTAAAGCTGCGAGGGATGGCGCGCGCACATGCCCGCCAGCGCGCCCGCGCAATCCTGTGCAGCAGACCCTGGAAAGATCACGCCCCAGGGCAGGTCGGTCGGCCGCCCCCACAATTCGGCATTGATGAAATTGGCGATCCGTCCGAGCAAAAGGCCCACCGGCGTCACCATGCAGAGCGCATCCGCGACCGAAATCCAGGTGATACCGCGCGCGCGCGAAAACAGGATCACCGCCAGCACCACGCCCATGAGACCGCCGTGAAAGGCCATGCCGCCCTCCCAGACCTGAAGGATCTGCGCGGGGTTCGACAGGTAGTAGCCGGGCTGGTAGAACAGCACATATCCCAGCCGTCCGCCCAGGATCACGCCAAGGATCACCCAGGTGAGCAGATCCTCGACATCCGCAGGCTTCATCGGGGCGGCACCACCGGGCCAGAGCGCCGGCCGCTTGACCGTGGCCACGACGATCCGCCAGCCGATCACGATGCCGACGATATAGGCCAGCGCATACCAGCGCAGGGCGAATTCCATGCCGAAGATCGGGATCGTGAAAATCTCTGGCGATATGTCGGGGAAGGGGAGGGCTGCTTGCATGGGGTCTCAATGCCTTTGGCCTGTGGGGAAAGTCAACCTTGTGATCGTCTCGCGCCCGACCATATAAAGGGCGAATGTAACGCCGGAGGTAAGTGCCATGCAGACGCGCAACAAGGTGCTCGACGATCTGAGCCAACTCATGACCAACGCCATGGGCGTGGCGCAGGGCGCGCGCACCGAGGCCGAGACAGCGATGAAATCGCTGATCGACCGCTGGCTGGCGGATCGCGATTTCGTCACCCGCGAGGAATTCGACGCCGTGCGCGCCATGGCGCAGAAGGCCCGCGAGGAGAACGAGGCGCTCAAGGCCCGGATCGAGGCGCTGGAAAAGAGCGCGGGCTGATCGCGGCTTGTGATCACAATTTTCATGCAGACACGCCGCACGTGTGAATCTGTAGCAGCAAGAGACTCAATGCCGCTCTGCGGCGTGGATCCGAAACCGGTTTCCGAACGAATGTGATCACACGATTATTTATGTGATCACAAAGCCCCGTTTTTTGCGGCGAATTGTCAGGTTAACCCGGATTTTTATGAGCTTGCAGGTGACAGCCGCGGCAAAAACCTCCAAAACGGGCGCAGCTTGTGCGGCCCCCATGCCGCCGCCGACCACCCCAAGGAGGTTTCCATGGCCGAGACCAAGCCGGTTGAACGCCCGCTTTCCCCGCATTTGCAGGTCTATCGCCCGCAACTCACCTCGATCACCTCGATCCTGACGCGGATCACCGGCAACGCGCTGATCATAGCGGCGCTCCTGATCGTGTGGTGGCTGCTCGCGGCCTCGACCTCGGACGCCTATTTCGCGCTGGCCGATGCGGTGCTGACCTCCTGGTTCGGCGATCTGGTGCTGACGCTCTCGCTCTGGGCGGTGTGGTATCACTATCTGGCGGGACTGCGGCATCTTTATTTCGACGCGGGCAAGGGCATGGACATTCCGACGGCGGAGAAACTGGGCTGGGGTTGCATCATCGGCTCGGTCGTTCTGACCGTCATCACGCTGCTTTTGGTCTGAGGAGGTTGTCATGCGTTATCTGACCGCACGCAAACGCGCCGAGGGCAAGGGTGCCTCGGGCACGGGAACCGAGCATTTCTGGTATATGAAACTGTCGGGCGTAGGTCTTGCGCTCATCATCCCGGTGTTTCTGGTGGCCTTCGGGCGCACGCTTGGCGGCGACCGGGCCGAGGTTCTGGACAACCTCGCGCATCCCGCCATGGCAATCCTGACGGCGCTGGTGCTCTTCTTCGGGCTGCGCCACTTCGCCGCCGGGGCGCAGACCATGATCGAGGATTATACCCATGGCAGCACACGCCGGGGCCTGATTATCGCGGTGACCGTTCTAAGTTACGGGATGATCGCCACCGGGCTTTTTGCCCTTGCCAAGATCGCGCTGTGAGGACCTGAAAACATGGCTGCTTATGAATACGAGACGCATGATTATGACGTCGTGGTTGTGGGCGCGGGCGGCGCGGGGCTGCGCGCGACGCTGGGGATGGCCGAACAGGGGCTGCGCACGGCTTGCGTGACCAAGGTGTTCCCGACCCGCTCGCACACGGTGGCCGCACAGGGCGGCATCGCGGCAAGCCTTGGCAACATGGGCCCCGACAGCTGGCAATGGCACATGTTCGACACCGTGAAGGGCTCGGACTGGCTGGGCGATACCGACGCGATGGAATATCTCGCGCGCGAGGCCCCCAAGGCGGTCTATGAGCTGGAGCATTACGGCGTGCCGTTCTCGCGCACCGAGGAGGGCAAGATCTATCAGCGCCCGTTCGGCGGGCACACGACCGAATATGGCGACGGCCCGCCCGTGCAGCGCACCTGTGCGGCAGCCGACCGCACCGGCCACGCGATCCTGCACACGCTCTATGGCCAGAGCCTCAAGCAGAAGGCCGAGTTCTACATCGAGTATTTCGCCATTGATCTGGTGATGACCGATGGTGCCTGCACCGGCGTTGTCTGCTGGAAGCTCGACGATGGCACGATCCATGTCTTCAACGCCAAGATGGTCGTGCTCGCCACCGGCGGCTATGGTCGGGCGTATTTCAGCGCGACCTCTGCCCATACCTGCACCGGCGACGGCAACGGCATGGTGGCGCGGGCGGGGCTGCCGCTGCAAGACATGGAATTCGTGCAGTTCCACCCCACCGGGATTTTCGGTGCCGGGTGCCTGATTACCGAGGGCGCGCGCGGCGAAGGCGGCTATCTGACCAATTCCGAGGGCGAGCGCTTCATGGAGCGCTATGCGCCCAACTACAAGGACCTTGCCCCGCGCGACTATGTCAGCCGCTGCATGACCATGGAAATCCGCGAGGGGCGCGGCGTGGGGGCGGGCAAGGACCATATCCACCTGAACCTCTCGCACCTGCCGCCCGAGGCGCTGCACCTGCGCCTGCCCGGCATTTCCGAGAGCGCGCGCATCTTCGCCGGTGTCGATGTCACCAAGGAGCCGATTCCGGTCCTGCCCACCGTGCATTACAACATGGGCGGTATCCCGACGAACTATTGGGGTGAGGTTCTGAACCCGACCAAGGACGACCCGAACGCGGTGGTGCCCGGCCTGATGGCCGTGGGCGAGGCGGCCTGCGCCAGCGTTCACGGGGCCAACCGGCTTGGCTCCAACTCGCTGATCGACCTTGTCGTGTTCGGGCGCGCGGCGGCAATTCGTGCGGGCAAGGTGGTGGACGCCGAAAGCGCCGTGCCCGCCACCAACGCGGCAGAGGTCGACAAGGCGCTTGACCGGTTCGACGGGCTGCGCCACGCCACGGGTGCGATCCCGACCGCCGATCTGCGCCTCGAGATGCAAAAGACCATGCAGGCCGATGCCGCCGTCTTCCGCACCGACAAGACCCTGGCCGAAGGGGTCGCAAAGATGACGGCGGTTGCGGGCAAGATGGGCGATCTTTCGGTTACCGACCGCTCGCTGATCTGGAACAGCGACCTGATGGAAACGCTGGAACTGACCAACCTGATGCCCTGCGCGCTGGCCACCATTTTCGGGGCCGAGGCGCGCAAGGAAAGCCGCGGTGCGCACGCCTCCGAGGATCACCCGACGCGCGACGACAAGAAATGGCGCGTGCACACGATTGCCCGGATCGGTGAGACGGATGTGGCTCTCAGCTATCGCCCGGTGATCGAGACGCCGCTCACCACCGAGGCCGAGGGCGGCATCAGCCTCAAGAAGATCGCTCCCAAAGCGCGCACGTTCTAAGGAGGAAGGTCATGAAGAGCGTCAAACCAAAATTACAACTTGGCCTTGTCTTTACCGCTCTGGGTTTTTTAGGGCCTGTGACGGCGAGCGCAGATGTGAATCGCTATATCCCGGTCCTTGAGCAGCGAACGGCGATTTTGGATTGCAGATACGAGATGGGGCTTCGTGGTGCCGCGCGGTTTGGTGCGGAATGGCCCGAGCTTCCGCCCGGCGGGCAAACCATTACCTGGATCCTGCCGGGATCGAACCTGAGTCCGGCGCAGGCGGACCGGGTGAACGCGTGCGCCGATGAGAGGCTGGGGCGAAATCCGACGCCGCGATTTGCCGTGGAACGTCGTGAACACACCGAACGGCGTTACAGCGCTTGCCCACGGCATGCGCCAGTGATCGTTGGCGGTTCGACCTACTGTCTACGCGGGAACTGAGAGAAAATGCGGGGGATCGCGCTTTCCTGTTTTGCGCTTCTGGCGCTCGGCGCGTGCGAGGCGACCAATCAAGTGGCCGACGGCATCGCGCGCGAGCGGGCGAAGGCGGTGGTCAACAGCGTTGTCACCCAGAGATTTCCGGGGGTGAACCCCGCCCCCGTCAGCGATTGCATCATCGACGCGGCCTCGGCGGGCGAGATTGTCCGCATCGCGAGTGCCAGCGTCACCGGCGTGACCCCCGAGGTCGTGCAAGAGGTTGTCGGCATCGCACAACGCCCCGAGGCGACGCGCTGCATTGCCCAGAATAGCCTGACCCTTCTGGGCGGCTGAAAGGAGTAGCACAATGGTTCAACTCACCCTCCCCAAGAATTCGCGCATGACCACGGGCAAGACATGGCCCAAGCCCGAGGGGGCCAAGAACGCGCGCAAGTTCCAGATCTATCGCTGGAACCCCGACGACGGGCAAAACCCGCGCGTCGATACCTATTTCGTCGATCTGGATGATTGCGGGCCGATGGTTCTGGACGCGCTCATATATATCAAGACGAAAATCGACCCGACGCTGACCTTCCGCCGCTCCTGCCGCGAGGGGATCTGCGGCTCCTGCGCGATGAATATCGACGGGATCAACACGCTGGCCTGTATCTACGGGATGGACGAGATCAAGGGCGACGTGAAGATCTACCCGCTGCCGCATATGCCGGTGGTCAAGGACCTGATCCCCGACCTCACGCATTTCTACGCGCAGCACGCCAGCATCATGCCGTGGCTCGAGACCAAGACCAACCGCCCGGCGAAAGAGTGGCGGCAGTCGATCGAGGACCGCGAAAAGCTTGACGGGCTTTATGAATGCGTGATGTGCGCGTCCTGCTCCACCTCCTGCCCCTCCTATTGGTGGAACGGCGACAAATACCTCGGCCCCGCCGCCCTCCTGCACGCCTATCGCTGGATCATCGACAGCCGCGACGAGGCGACGGGCGAGCGGCTCGACGAGTTGGAAGACCCGTTCAAGCTCTACCGCTGCCACACGATCATGAACTGCACGAAAACCTGCCCGAAGGGCCTCAACCCCGCCAAGGCCATCGCCGAGATCAAGAAGATGATGGTCGAACGGCACGTTTGAGCGAAAGCAGGGCGCATGGGAAGCGACGGATTATGGTTTGCGCTGCTCCTTGCCCTTGGTGCCGGGACGGCGATGCCGATTGGCGCCGCGCTTGCGCTTTCGGCCACCTGTCGAAAACTCCCCGCCGCTGCCACCCATGGCATAGTGGCATTTGGTGGCGGGGCGCTTCTGGCGGCCATTGCGCTGGTTCTGGTGCCCCATGCACGCGAGGACCTGACGGCTCCGCTTGCGCTCGGAGCCTTCTCCGCCGGGGGCATCGCGTTTTTCGTCATCGACCGCTTTCTCGAAATGCGCGGCGGGCGTGGCTCGCAGCTCATGGCGATGCTGCTCGATTTCCTGCCCGAGGCGATGGCCATCGGCGCGATGCTCGTGGCCGAGATCGAGAGTGCGCTCTTGCTGGCAGGGCTGATTTTCCTTCAAAACCTGCCTGAAGGCTTTGCTGCCTTCCGCGACATCGTGAGCGGCGGCGCGGTGCGGGGGCGCAGGATCGTGCTGCTTTTCGCCGGGCTTGCGCTGCTCGGGCCGGTCTGCGCCGCGCTCGGCTTCGGTTTCCTGTCCGAGATGCCGCAGGTGCTCGGGGTCATCATGATGTTCGCCGCGGGTGGAATCCTTTATCTGATCTTTCAGGACATCGCACCGGCCGCACATGACGGGCACAGCTGGCTGCCCCCGCTCGGCGCGGTTTTCGGCTTCACGCTGGGGCTGGCGGGCGATCTTCTGATCGGCTGAAGGTATGGGCGGCGAGGTGCGCGCATAACCCCGTGCCCCCCGCTTGACGGGCGCGGTGAAAGCAAATATCACCAGCCCAATCGCAGGGGTATAGCTCAGTTGGTAGAGCGACGGTCTCCAAAACCGTAGGTCGCGGGTTCAAGCCCTGCTGCCCCTGCCAATTTTCAAGACCGGACCAGAGGTAAGCGCGCTTCGCGCGATGCGTGTGCGCAGCGGCTCTATACACCTAAACTTTGCCCAAAATACCGCTCAAATGTGTTGAAAATCGGAAATGCCCCGGTTTTGACGCGGGTTTGCCACTTTTGCGCCACATTTGCGCCCCAGAGAAACCACGTATCGGCAATGCCTGAGGGTTGCGCCGGGCCGCGTGGGGGCGTGGAAAAGAGAGTGCTGCTGTTATGGGACCTGATAGTGCCCGGGGCGAGACCCCATCCAAACATTTCTTTCTCGATGCCGAGGAATTTGCCGCGAAGCCGCCTGCGGATGCCGCGACGACGGAAATTGCCGTTCGCAACGCGGTCACGACCATCGGCAAGATCATGCGCGAGGAGCGCACGATGCGCCGCCGTGACGGCCTGCCCGTGCTAGAGGATCAACTGGTGCTCGAGGCCGTCGCACCACCCCGCCGCAAACCCGGCCTGCCCAATCCGGGGCTCTTGATCGCGCGGGTGCGCGGGTGGCGGCCACGACCGGTGCATGCAGGTTGGGCGCTTCTGTTTCTTGCCGTTGTGATCTGGCCGCGGGCGGTGCTCATCGCCATGCTGGCCGTGTTCGTGCTCTGCCTGTTCGGCGTCGCGCTTTTCGGGCAGCCGCGTCTGCAAGCGATCCGTCACGACCTGTCCGCGCGCCTCAGGGAGATTCGCGCGAAAGTTTCGCCGGAGGCCGACGACGACGCGTTCGACCACATGCCGGACCCCTTTGATCGCATCGGCGACGCGGGGCGGAACCGTCTCGGCTCTTGAATTCGCGGTCCGTGCCGCGTATGTCGCGGCAGGACACAGTCAGGAAAGACGGCACAGATGGCAGGCACGAACCCGCTTCAGTTCATTCAGCAGGTCCGATCGGAAGTGGCCAAGGTCGTCTGGCCAACCCGCCGAGAGGTGGTGTTGACGACGGTGATGGTGTTCATCCTCGCCACGCTGACGGCGATTTTCTTCGCACTGGTCGATTTGGCGATCCGGGGCGGGCTTCAGGCGGTGCTGGGCATCTTCGGCTGAGCCGACCGTCTTTTGCCGGTTGACCTTGCACGCTCTCCGGGCGCAACCTGCGGGCGACGGCATGTGAGGGCGCGAGGCACGTGGCAGATACATTCTGGACATTCGGATCGGGCACTGGCGGCACGGGCACGGGGCAGGATGACCGCAGCGTGTTCGACCGGGCCATTGATGTCCTGCGCGCCGATGTCACCGCTGCGGCGGCGATGGCCACCAATGACGCGCAGGTGCGGCTGCTCTATCAGCGGCAGATTTCCGAGGCGGCAAGCGCATTGGAACGGGCGGCGCGCAGCGGTCAGTTGAGTTGGTCGCAGGCCGCGGATGAGGCGATGATTTTGCGCAACACGACGCTCGAGGCGCTGCGCGGGCGGACCTCGCCGGTCGGGCGCGCGCTCGCAGAGCAGATGAAGGCGTCGGGTCTGAACCGGCAAACTCTTCTGGCCCGCTATACCGAACGGCTCTTCGGGTCCGGAGCGCGGTTTGACCGCTTGTCGGCGGCGGAGCAGCAGCGTGTTTATGCCGAGGTCGTGCGCGCCTCCGGGCGGTCGAACCCGCAGGTCAACGCGATGATGCAACGCGCGTCGCGATTTGGCCGGGGACTGATCGTGCTGAGCATCGGAGTATCCGTCTACAATATAGCTGTCGCGGACGATCCCGGCGCGCAGGCGGTCGAAGAGGGCGCGGTGATGGGTGGCGGCATCGCGGGCGGCATCGCGGGCGGCGCGGCGGCGGGGCTTGTCTGCGGCCCCGGCGCGCCGGTCTGTGTCGGCATCGGGGCTTTTGTCGGCGGCGCGCTCGCAGTCTTCGGCGTGAGTCTGTTCTTCTGATGGTCACCGGGCCGACCTGGCAGGTTCTGGAACACCGCGAGCAGTCCGAAGAGCCCGCCATGCGGGTGCGCTGTGCTCCATCCGGCCCCGATCTGTGGGTGCCGGGACGGCATGTTCTGGCGGTGTTCGAGGTCGGGACGGAGTGGCTTCTGTTCGCCGATCACGACAGCCCGTTCGAGGAATCGCTTGAAATCTGTCTCCTGTCGCGGGCGGGACTGACGGATCAGGTGAGCCTTGCGTTTTTCGGCTGGGCAAGTGCCGGGATCGTGCCCGAGCGGATCGCCGAGCGTGTCTTTGGCTTCACGTTTCCCGCCACGCGGCGCTGGCGGCTGGAGCTGGGCGCGCGCCCTGCACCGGTGCGGCCGCGTCTGGGGGTGCATCGCCACGGGCGCTGGCTCTCGCGGCTCTGGCTCTCGGGCGCGGGGCAGGGTGCAGAAAGCCCTTGAATTCACGGCGAAACGGGGCTAGTTCGCCCCACAGTCCGGATGAAAGGCGCGCGGCGATTCGTGTTGCGCGCCACTTTTAATTTTCGGCGATGCGGTCACAACCGCTTGAAAGAATACAAAAAACCGGCCTCGTGTCGGGAAGCAAGGGCAAGGTCGGCAATGGCAAAGCGGTGGTACTCGGTCAGCGTTCTCTCGAATTTCGAGAAGAAGATCGCCGAGCAGATCAGGCAGTCGGTGATCGACAATGGCCTTGAGGACGAGATCGACGAGGTTCTCGTGCCCACCGAAGAGGTGATCGAGATCCGTCGTGGCAAGAAGGTCACCGCCGAGCGGCGCTTCATGCCGGGCTATGTGCTCGTGCACATGGAGATGTCGGACAAGGGCTATCACCTGATCAACTCGATCAACCGGGTGACCGGGTTCCTTGGCCCGCAGGGTCGCCCGATGCCGATGCGCGACAGTGAGGTTCAGGCGATCCTTGGCCGTGTGCAGGAAGGCGAGGAAAGCCCGCGCACCCTCATCCACTTCGAGGTGGGCGAGCGGGTCAAGGTCAATGACGGCCCTTTCGAGGATTTCGACGGCATGGTCGAATATGTCGACGAGGATCATCAGCGCCTGAAGGTGTCGGTGTCGATCTTTGGCCGGGAAACGCCGGTGGAACTGGAATTCACGCAGGTCACGAAACAGACCTGATCCCCGTGAGCCGTGGGAGGCGAGGCGGCCGCGGCCGCCGGACCGCACCACACAACAAGAGAGCCGGAGGGGCGCGCCCTGACGGCGTTGGAAGCGAAGGAGAGGCCGGATGGCCAAGAAACTGATCGGGACGCTCAAGCTTCAGGTGAAAGCCGGGCAAGCCAATCCCAGCCCGCCCGTCGGCCCGGCCCTGGGCCAGCGCGGCATCAACATCATGGAATTCTGCAAGCAGTTCAATGCCAAGACCGCAGACATGGAGCCCGGTGCGCCGTGCCCGACCGTGATTTCCTACTATCAGGACAAGTCCTTTGTCATGGACATCAAGACGCCGCCCGCGTCGCATTACCTGAAGAAGGCCGCCAAGTTGAAGGGCGGCTCCAAGACGCCGGGCCGCACCACGGCGGGCACCGTCACCATCGCGCAGGTGCGCGAGATTGCCGAAGCCAAGATGCAGGATCTCAACGCCAATTCCGTCGAGGCGGCGATGCAGATCATTCTCGGCTCCGCGCGCTCCATGGGCATCGAGGTGAAGTAAGATGGCAAAACTTGGAAAACGGACCCGTGCCCTGCGTGAGGCTTTTGCCGGCAAGGACAATGTGACGGTCGAAGAGGCGATTGCCCTGATCAAGGGAAATGCCAGCGCGAAATTCGACGAAACCGTTGAAGTCGCCATGAATCTCGGCGTCGATCCGCGCCATGCGGACCAGATGGTGCGCGGCGTCGTGGGCCTTCCCAACGGCACCGGCAAGACCGTGCGCGTCGCCGTCTTCGCCCGTGGCGCCAAGGCCGATGAGGCGCAGGCCGCAGGTGCCGACATCGTCGGCGCCGAGGATCTGATGGAGATCGTGCAGGGCGGCAAGATCGAGTTCGATCGCTGCATCGCCACGCCCGACATGATGCCCGTGGTGGGCCGTCTCGGCAAGGTGCTTGGCCCGCGCAACCTCATGCCCAACCCCAAGGTCGGCACCGTGACCATGGATGTGGCGCAGGCGGTCAAGGACGCCAAGGGCGGGCAGGTCCAGTTCAAGGTCGAAAAGGCCGGGGTCATCCATGCCGGGATCGGCAAGGCCTCGTTCGACGCCGAGAAACTGGCCGAGAACCTGCGTGCCTTCGTCTCTGCCGTGCAAAAGGCACGGCCCGCAGGTGCCAAGGGCACCTATGTCAAGAAAATCTCGCTTTCGTCCACCATGGGCGCGGGCGTGTCGGTCGACGTCAACAGCGCCGTCACCGAATGAGATCTCGCCCCGGTCCGTCAAGGGCCGGGGCGGATGGCGGGGCCATGCGGCCCTGTCCTGTCCGAGACGGAGGGTTCGTCGCAACCGCGGCGAATAAATCCTTCCTGAGATGGGGAACGAGATGAGATTCCAGCCGGGCGCTTTGGCTCTCGGGTGATCTTGGCCTCGGGACCCCTTGTTTTGGACCCGAACGCCGTCCCCTCGGGGGTGGCAAACCTGAGCCGGGGGGAAACCCCCAAATTTGGAGTGAAACTGTGGATAGAGCCCAGAAAGAGAAAGTGGTCGAGGAACTCGGCCAGATCTTCGAAAGCTCTGGCGTCGTGGTGGTTGCCCACTACACGGGTCTGACAGTTGTCGAAATGCAGGATCTTCGTGCCCGCGCCCGTGCGGCAGAGGCATCGGTCCGCGTTGCCAAGAACAGGCTCGCCAAGATCGCCCTTGAGGGCAAGCCCTGCGCAAGCATCGCTGACTACCTCTCGGGCATGACCGTGCTCACCTTCTCCGAAGACCCCGTGGCAGCAGCCAAGGTGGCCGAGGACTTTGCCAAGGCGAACAAGAAGTTCGAAATCCTTGGCGGGGCAATGGGTGAGACGGCTCTGGACCGGGCCGGTGTCGAGGCCGTGTCGAAAATGCCGTCGCGCGAGGAGCTTATTGCCTCCATCGTCGGCTGCATCGGCGCGCCTGCTTCGAACATCGCCGGGGCCATTGGCGCACCTGCCTCGAATATCGCGAGTATCCTCTCGACGATCGAGGAAAAGGCCGAGGCTGCATAAGGCAAGACTGTCACATTCGCGTAGGGTCGTGCCCGACGTTGGAACACATATAGAAAACGGAAAGAGCTGAAAAATGGCTGATCTGAAAAAACTCGCGGAAGAGATTGTCAATCTGACGCTTCTCGAAGCACAGGAACTGAAAACCATCCTCAAGGACGAGTATGGCATCGAGCCCGCCGCTGGCGGCGCTGTGATGATGGCGGGCCCTGCCGGCGATGCCGGCGGCGAAGCCGCCGAAGAGCAGACCGAATTCGACGTGATCCTGAAATCGGCCGGTGCGTCGAAGATCAACGTCATCAAAGAGGTCCGCGCGATCACGGGTCTTGGCCTCAAGGAAGCCAAGGACCTCGTCGAGGCCGGTGGCAAGGCCGTCAAGGAACAGGTCTCCAAGGCCGAAGCCGAAGAAGTCAAGGCCAAGCTGGAAGCAGCCGGCGCCGAGGTCGAACTCAAGTGATCCCGCCTGTGGCGGGATCATCCCGGGCCTGACCCTGGATCTCCTGCCGCACGGCAGCGCCCCGGAGCCTGTCCGGTGCGTTTCAGGATTACAGAACCAAAAGGCTGGATCCGGGCATGTCCGGGTCCAGCCGAACCTGTCTCAGAGAGGCCCCGCCCGTGCCGGGGGTTCTTTCAGGCGAGGTTCTTGCGATCGGGAGGCCGTCATTGGGACGATGGCCGCGAATGGATCGCCCCGCCCTCTCTGAGGCCCTCGGCGCTGGTGCCCGACAGCGACCGCGGCCGGTGAGAAACGAAAGGTGAGATCGACATGGCAAAGAGCTACCTTGGCCAGAAGCGTTTGCGCAGGTATTACGGCAAGATCCGCGAAGTGCTGGAAATGCCGAACCTCATCGAGGTTCAGAAATCGTCCTATGACCTGTTCCTGAACTCCGGCGATCAGCCCCAGCCGCTTGACGGCGAGGGGATCAAGGGCGTGTTCCAGTCGGTCTTTCCGATCAAGGATTTCAACGAGACCAGCGTGCTGGAATTCGTCAGCTACGAGCTTGAAAAGCCCAAGTATGACGTCGAGGAATGCATGCAGCGCGACATGACCTATGCCGCTCCGCTCAAGGTCAAGCTGCGCCTGATCGTGTTCGATGTGGACGAGGATACCGGCGCGAAATCCGTGAAGGACATCAAGGAGCAGGACGTGTTCATGGGCGACATGCCGCTCATGACCCATAACGGCACCTTCATCGTCAACGGCACCGAGCGCGTGGTCGTGAGCCAGATGCACCGCTCTCCGGGCGTGTTCTTCGATCACGACAAGGGCAAGACGCATTCCTCCGGCAAGCTTCTGTTCACCTGCCGGATCATTCCCTATCGCGGCTCCTGGCTCGATTTCGAGTTCGACGCCAAGGATCTCGTGTTTGCCCGCATCGACCGTCGCCGCAAGCTGCCGGTGACGACGCTGCTCTATGCGCTCGGTCTCGATCAGGAAGGCATCATGAATGCCTATTACGACACGGTCAGCTACAAGCTTAAGAAAAAACAGGGCTGGGTCACCAAGTTCTTCCCCGACCGCATCCGCGGCACCCGCCCGACCTATGACATCATCGACGCCAAGACCGGCGAGGTGCTGTTCGAGGCAGGCAAGAAGGTCACGCCGCGCGCGGTCAAGCAGTTGATCGACGAAGGCAAGGTGACCGATCTTCTGGTGCCGTTCGACCACATCGTCGGGAAATACGTGGCGCGCGACATCATCGACGAGGAAACGGGCGCGATCTATGTCGAGGCCGGCGACGAATTGACGCTGGAGCACGACAAGGACGGCACGATCACCGGCGGCACGCTTCAGGACCTGCTCGATGCCGGGATCACCGATGTCCCCGTGCTCGATATCGACGGCGTGGCGGTCGGTCCCTACATCCGCAACACCATGGCCGCCGACAAGAACATGGGGCGTGAGACCGCGCTCATGGATATCTACCGCGTCATGCGCCCCGGCGAGCCGCCCACCGAAGAGGCCTCTGCGGCGCTTTTCCAGACGCTGTTCTTCGACTCGGAGCGCTATGACCTCTCGGCCGTCGGCCGGGTCAAGATGAACATGCGCCTTGCGCTCGACAAGCCCGATACGCAGCGCACGCTCGACCGCGAGGATATCGTGGCCTGCATCAAGGCGCTGGTGGAGCTGCGCGACGGCAAGGGCGATATCGACGATATCGACCATCTCGGCAATCGCCGCGTGCGCTCGGTAGGCGAGTTGATGGAGAACCAGTATCGCGTCGGCCTTCTGCGGATGGAACGCGCGATCAAGGAACGCATGTCCTCCGTCGAGATCGACACGGTCATGCCGCAGGATCTGATCAACGCCAAACCGGCGGCGGCGGCGGTGCGCGAATTCTTCGGCTCCTCGCAGCTGTCGCAGTTCATGGACCAGACCAACCCGCTCTCGGAAGTGACGCACAAGCGCCGCCTCTCGGCGCTCGGGCCGGGCGGCCTCACGCGCGAACGCGCGGGCTTCGAGGTGCGCGACGTGCATCCCACCCATTACGGCCGGATGTGCCCCATCGAGACACCGGAAGGGCCGAATATCGGCCTGATCAACAGCCTCGCCACCTTCGCGCGGGTGAACAAGTATGGCTTCATCGAGACCCCCTATCGCCGCGTGAAGGGCGGTCAGGTGACCGACGAGGTGGTCTACATGTCCGCCACGGAGGAGATGCGCCACACCGTCGCCCAGGCCAACGCCGCGCTCGACGAGAGCGGGCACTTCGTCAACGAGATGGTCAACACCCGGCAATCGGGCGAATACATGCTCGCCCCCAACGAGAATGTGGACCTGATCGACGTGAGCCCGAAACAGCTCGTCTCGATCGCGGCCTCGCTCATTCCCTTCCTCGAGAATGACGACGCCAACCGCGCGCTGATGGGCTCGAACATGCAACGGCAGGCCGTGCCGACGCTGCGTTCGGAGGCACCGCTTGTCGGCACCGGCATCGAGGGCAAGGTGGCCATCGACAGCGGGGCCGCGATCATGGCCCGCCGCGCCGGTGTGATCGACCAGGTCGATGCACAGCGCATCGTCGTGCGCGCGACCGAGGATCTCGAAATCGGTGATCCCGGCGTGGATATCTACCGCCTGCGCAAGTTCCAGCGTTCGAACCAGAACAGCTGCATCAACCAGCAGCCGCTGGTGAATGTCGGCGACACGGTCGAGAAGGGCGAGGTCATCGCCGATGGCCCCTGCACCGACATGGGCGAGCTGGCGCTCGGCAAGAACGTGATCGTCGCCTTCATGCCCTGGAACGGCTACAACTACGAAGACTCGATCCTGATCTCGGAACGCATCGTGCGCGATGACGTGTTCACAAGCGTCCATATCGAGGAATTCGAGGTGGCCGCCCGCGATACCAAGCTCGGGCCGGAAGAGATCACCCGCGACATTCCCAACGTGGGCGAGGAGGCGCTGCGCAATCTCGACGAGGCGGGCATCGTCTATATCGGTGCAGATGTGCAGCCGGGCGATATCCTCGTGGGCAAGATCACCCCCAAGGGCGAGAGCCCGATGACGCCGGAGGAAAAACTCCTCCGCGCGATCTTCGGCGAAAAGGCCAGCGACGTGCGCGACACAAGCTTGCGCGTGAAGCCGGGCGATTTCGGCACGGTGGTCGAGGTGCGTGTCTTCAACCGTCACGGGGTGGAGAAGGACGAGCGCGCGCTCCAGATCGAGCGCGAGGAGGTCGAGCGTCTTGCGCGTGACCGCGATGACGAATTGGCGATTCTCGACCGCAACATCTATGCGCGTCTGAAAACGCTCATTCTCGGCAAGGTGGCGGTCAAGGGGCCCAAGGGCGTCAAGGCCAATTCCGACATCACCGAGGAATTGCTGGAAACGCTGACCAAGGGTCAGTGGTGGCAGCTTGCCCTCAAGGACGAGGCCGACGCCAAGATCGTCGAGGCGCTGCACGACCAGTATGAGGCGCAGAAGCGCACGCTCGACGCCCGTTTCGAGGACAAGGTCGAGAAGGTGCGCCGGGGCGACGACCTGCCGCCGGGCGTGATGAAGATGGTCAAGGTCTTCATCGCCATCAAGCGCAAGCTGCAACCGGGCGACAAGATGGCCGGGCGGCACGGCAACAAGGGCGTCGTATCAAAGGTCATCCCGATCGAGGACATGCCGTTCCTTGCGGATGGCACGCCCGTCGATATCTGCCTCAACCCGCTCGGTGTGCCGAGCCGGATGAACGTGGGCCAGATCCTCGAGACCCATATGGGATGGGCCGCGCGCAGCCTCGGGATCAAGATCGACGATGCGCTCAGCGACTATCGCCGCACCGGTGATCTGACCCCCGTGCGCGAGGCGATGCGCCACGCTTACGGCGAGGATGTCTATGAAGAGGGCATCAAGGGCATGGATGACGCCACGCTCGTTGCTGCCGCCGGCACCGTGACGAACGGCGTTCCCATTGCCACGCCGGTCTTCGACGGTGCGAAAGAGGGCGACGTCAACGATGCGCTGCGCCGCGCGGGTTTTGACACAAGCGGCCAGTCGGTGCTCTTTGACGGGCGTTCGGGCGAGCAGTTCGCGCGTCCCGTGACCGTGGGCATCAAGTATCTCCTGAAGCTGCATCACCTTGTCGATGACAAGATCCACGCGCGTTCGACCGGGCCTTACAGCCTCGTCACGCAGCAGCCTCTGGGCGGCAAGGCGCAGTTCGGCGGCCAGCGCTTCGGCGAGATGGAGGTCTGGGCGCTCGAGGCTTACGGTGCCGCCTATACTTTGCAGGAAATGCTCACCGTCAAGTCGGATGACGTGGCGGGCCGCACCAAGGTCTATGAGAGCATCGTCAAGGGCGAGGACAATTTCGAGGCCGGTATCCCGGAATCGTTCAACGTGCTCGTCAAGGAAGTGCGCGGCCTCGGCCTCAACATGGAACTCCTGGATGCGGAGGAGGATGAGTAAGCGCCACGCTCCGGACCCTTTCAAAGGGTCCGGTCCGTTTTCTTTTCAAGAAAACGGCGCTCTGCCTCTCTTCACCGCCAGCCTTCAAGGATCAGACAATGAACCAGGAACTTACCAACAACCCGTTCAACCCGGTGGCCCCTGCCAAGGCGTTCGACGAAATCAAGGTCTCGCTCGCCTCCCCCGAGCGCATCCTCTCGTGGTCTTACGGCGAGATCAAGAAGCCCGAGACGATCAACTACCGCACGTTCAAGCCTGAACGTGACGGTCTCTTCTGCGCGCGTATCTTTGGTCCGATCAAGGATTACGAATGCCTCTGCGGCAAATACAAGCGCATGAAATATCGCGGCGTCGTCTGCGAGAAATGCGGCGTCGAGGTGACGCTGCAAAAGGTCCGGCGCGAGCGTATGGGCCATATCGAACTGGCCGCACCCTGCGCCCATATCTGGTTCCTGAAATCGCTGCCCTCGCGCATCGGTCTCATGCTTGACATGACGCTGCGCGATCTGGAGCGGGTGCTCTACTTCGAGAATTACGTGGTGATCGAGCCGGGTCTCACCGATCTCACCTACGGTCAGATGCTGACCGAAGAAGAGTTCATGGATGCCCAGGACGCTTACGGCATGGACGCCTTTACCGCCAATATCGGCGCCGAGGCGATCCGCGAGATGCTGGCCAATATCGACCTCGAAGCCGAGGCCGACCGCCTGCGCGAAGAGTTGAAAGAGGCCACGGGCGAGCTGAAGCCCAAGAAGATCATCAAGCGCCTCAAGGTGGTCGAAAGCTTCCTCGAGTCCGGCAACCGCCCGGAATGGATGGTGCTGACGGTGCTGCCGGTCATTCCGCCGGAACTGCGCCCGCTGGTGCCGCTCGACGGTGGCCGCTTCGCCACCTCGGATCTCAACGATCTTTACCGCCGGGTCATCAACCGCAACAACCGCCTCAAGCGCCTGATCGAGCTGCGCGCGCCCGACATCATCGTGCGCAACGAAAAGCGGATGCTGCAAGAGGCGGTCGACGCGCTCTTTGACAACGGCCGCCGTGGCCGCGTGATCACCGGTGCCAACAAGCGCCCGCTGAAATCGCTGTCGGACATGCTCAAGGGCAAGCAGGGCCGCTTCCGTCAGAACCTTCTGGGCAAGCGGGTCGATTTCTCGGGTCGCTCGGTCATCGTGACCGGCCCCGAGTTGAAACTGCACCAGTGCGGGTTGCCGAAAAAAATGGCGCTGGAGCTGTTCAAGCCGTTCATCTATTCGCGGCTGGAGGCCAAGGGCCTCAGCAGCACGGTGAAACAGGCCAAGAAGCTCGTTGAAAAAGAGCGCCCCGAGGTCTGGGACATCCTCGACGAGGTGATCCGCGAGCATCCCGTCATGCTCAACCGCGCGCCGACGCTGCACCGTCTGGGCATCCAGGCGTTCGAGCCGATCCTGATCGAGGGCAAGGCGATCCAGCTTCACCCGCTGGTCTGTGCCGCCTTCAACGCCGATTTCGACGGTGACCAGATGGCCGTTCACGTGCCGCTCAGCCTCGAGGCGCAGCTTGAGGCGCGGGTGCTGATGATGTCCACCAACAACGTGCTCAGCCCCGCCAACGGCGCGCCGATCATCGTGCCGTCGCAGGACATGGTGCTTGGCCTCTACTACGTCACGCTGGAACGCGAGGGCATGAAGGGCGAGGGCATGGTGTTCTCGTCGCTCGACGAGGTGCAGCACGCGCTTGATGCGGGCGAGGTGCATCTTCATGCGCGCGTGACCGTGCGCGTGGCGCATATCGACGAGGAGGGCAACGAGGTCTTTTCCCGCGTCGAGACGACGCCGGGCCGCGCCAAGCTTGGCGCGCTTTTGCCGCCCAATGCCAAGGCCCCGTTCAGCCTTGTGAACCGCCTTCTGCGCAAGAAGGAGGTGCAGCAGGTCATCGACACGGTCTACCGCTATTGCGGCCAGAAGGAATCGGTCATCTTCTGCGACCAGATCATGACCATGGGCTTCCGCGAGGCGTTCCGCGCGGGCATTTCCTTCGGCAAGGACGACATGGTGATCCCGGACTCGAAATGGCCCCTCGTCGAGGAGACCCGCGCCCTCGTCAAAGGGTTCGAGCAGCAATACATGGACGGCCTCATCACCCAGGGCGAGAAATACAACAAGGTCGTCGATGCCTGGTCGAAATGTAACGACAAGGTCACCGAGGCGATGATGGCCACCATCTCGGCCGAGCACCGCGATGAGAATGGCGGCGTGAAGGAGCCCAACAGCGTCTACATGATGGCGCATTCCGGTGCCCGTGGCTCGGTCACGCAGATGAAGCAGCTTGGCGGGATGCGCGGCCTGATGGCCAAGCCGAATGGCGACATCATCGAGACGCCCATCATCTCGAACTTCAAGGAAGGTCTGACCGTTCTTGAATATTTCAACTCGACCCACGGCGCGCGCAAGGGCCTGTCGGACACCGCGCTCAAGACCGCGAACTCCGGCTATCTGACCCGGCGTCTGGTGGACGTGGCGCAGGATTGCATCGTGCGCGAGCATGATTGCGGGACAGAACGCGCCGTGACCGTCGAGGCGGCCGTGAACGACGGCGAGATCGTGGCCTCGCTCGCCGAGCGCAGCCTTGGCCGGGTTGCGGCCGATGATATCGTCGATCCCGACAGCGGCGTCGTGCTTGTGTCCAGGGGCCAACTCATCGACGAGCGCACCGCCGACATGATCGAGGTTTCGACTGTGCAGACCGTGCGCCTGCGCTCGCCCCTGACCTGCGAGGCCGAGGACGGTGTCTGTGCCACCTGCTACGGGCGCGATCTGGCCCGCGGCACGCTCGTCAATATCGGCGAGGCGGTGGGGATCATCGCCGCCCAGTCGATCGGCGAACCGGGCACGCAGCTCACCATGCGGACCTTCCACATCGGCGGCGTGGCGCAGGGTGGGCAACAGTCCTTCCTCGAAGCAAGCCAGGAGGGCACGATCAGCTACGAGAACCCGCAGGTTCTGGTGAACTCGCGCGGCGAGACGCTGGTCATGGGCCGCAACATGAAGGTGTTGATCCGCTCCGATGCCGGGGTCGAGCTTGCCAGCCACAAGGTCGGCTACGGCACGCGGATCTTCGTCGCCGAGGGCGACAAGGTGGTGCGCGGGCAAAAGCTCTTCGAGTGGGACCCCTACACGCTGCCGATCCTCGCCGAGAAATCCGGCACGGCGAAATTCGTCGATCTGATCACGGGCCTGTCGGTGCGTGACGTGACCGATGACGCCACCGGCATGACCCAGAAGATCGTGACCGACTGGCGCGCCGCACCGCGCGGCAACGAACTCAAGCCCGAGATCTTTGTCATCGGCGCGGATGGAGAGCCGATGCGCAACGACGCGGGCAACCCGGTGACCTATCCGATGTCGGTGGACGCGATCCTGTCGATCGAGGACGGCCAGGAGGTCGAGGCCGGCGACGTGGTCGCGCGCATCCCGCGCGAGGGCGGCAAGACCAAGGACATCACCGGCGGTCTGCCGCGGGTGGCCGAGTTGTTCGAGGCGCGCCGCCCCAAGGATCACGCGATCATCGCCGAGGTCGATGGCTACGTGCGCTTTGGCAAGGACTACAAGAACAAGCGCCGCATCACCATCGAGCCGGTGGACGACAGCCGCGCACCTGCCGAATACATGGTCCCCAAGGGCAAGCACATTCCGGTTCAGGAGGGTGATTATGTCCAGAAGGGCGATTACATCATGGACGGCAATCCCGCGCCGCATGACATTCTCGCCATCATGGGGGTCGAGGCGCTGGCCAATTACATGATCGACGAGGTGCAGGAGGTGTACCGCCTGCAAGGCGTGAAGATCAACGACAAGCATATCGAGGTGATCGTTCGCCAGATGCTCCAGAAATGGGAAATCGACGAATCGGGAGACACCACCCTGCTCAAGGGCGAGCATGTCGACAAGGTGGAGTTCGACGAGGCCAATGCCAAGGCAGAGGCCAAGGGCGGGCGTCCGGCAACGGGTGGGCCGATCCTTCTGGGGATCACCAAGGCCTCGCTTCAAACCCGGTCCTTCATCTCGGCCGCCTCGTTCCAGGAGACGACCCGCGTGCTGACCGAGGCGTCGGTCCAGGGCAAGCGCGACAAGCTTGTGGGCCTCAAGGAAAACGTGATCGTCGGGCGTCTCATCCCGGCGGGCACGGGGCGCGCGACGCAGGAAATGCGCCGCATCGCAACGGCGCGCGACAGCATCGTGATCGAGGCGCGCCGCGAAGAGGCCGAAGCGGCCGCAGCCCTCGCCGCCCCGATCATCGAGCGGGACATGAGCGCCGACGACGTTTTCGACAACTTCGTCGAAACCCCCGAGAGCCGCGACGACTGATCGCCACCTATCGCCAATTCGGAAAAGCCCGGCCATCTGGCCGGGCTTTTTCGTTGGAAGGGTCGGCAGACGGACCGGGGGGGGCTCGTGGCCTCGCCTGACGGGGGCGGCCTCTCCCGCCTCGCCGACGGGCGCGGATCTCAGAAACACAAACACCGGGAACTCATGGGTAACTGCAAGGCCGATGACGCGGTCACACACATCCTTTGAATCGCAGCGAATAACGGCGATCAGTATCGCGCCGTCAACAGGGCGATGCCCGTATCTCTCCAGATTTTACGAGCAATATTGCTCATTCAGCCTCTTGATGTCTGCATCATCCACGGGGCGGGTCCCAAGGCTTTGCGCGAAACGTAAAACATAGCCGTCCGGGTCCAAAATCATGAACTGACGCCGCGTATCCATGCAGTCGGTTTTCCAGATGTCCGCATTGTAGATATCAAGGAGCGGCTTTGCGCCCCGAGCCAGGACCGCCTCGTAAATTCTATCGACGTCAGGAACCATGAATTGAAAGTTGACACCTCGCCCATAAGGGCGGGCCATTTGCTCTGCCAACCACGGTGCCCAGTTTCCATCCAATTTCCAATGAGCAATCATCACTTGGGCGCCATCGAGTGTCAGATAGGCATGAGGATCATTTCCCCTACGCTGGGCGATCTCGAACCCTAGAACGGTCGTGTAAAACTCTATCGAAGCTTCGAAATCCGAGCACCATAACTCTGGCACAAGGGCGTTGATTTCAAACTCCATCCTGTCCTCCGGAGCAATTCTTTATCTTCTTTTCCACAGACCCGCCCCCGCGCAAATCGGTTTCCTCCAAACCCGCTTTCGTTCGATGCATACCGATCGGACCCTTTCAAGGGCTCGCCTCTGCCGCCGCTCGGTCGTGCAACTCCTCCAGCGGAATATGACAGCGGATCACATGCCCTGCACCTGCCTCGCGGGCGGGGGGCGTGTCGGTCTCGCAGATCGCCCCGAGCTTGACCGGGCATCGCCGCTGGAACGGACAGCCCCGCGCGGGCGGGGCGAGTTCGGTGGCATCCTCGGCCAGCAGGCGCGGCGCGTGGTCGGGGTCGGGGGCCAGCACCGCCCCCAGAAGCACCTCGGTATAGGGATGGTTGGGCGCGCCATAAACCGCCGCTGCCGGCCCCGTCTCGCAGATGCGCCCCTGATAGAGCACCGCCACCCGGTCCGACAGCGCGCGCACCACCGTGAGATCATGGCTCACGAAGATGAACGCCGTGCCGTGGCGCGCCTTGAGATCGTTGAGCAGATCGAGCACGGCGGCCTGCACCGAGACATCGAGCGCCGAGGTGATCTCGTCGCAAAGCACAACCTCCGGGCCCGCCGCAAAGGCGCGCGCCACCGCCACGCGCTGTTTCTCGCCCCCCGAGAGCTGACCGGGCCGCCGGTCCAGGTAATGTGCGCCAAGCCGGACGGTTTCGAGCAACTCGGCGGCCCGGTCGGCCAGCGCGCGGCCCTGAAGCCCGAAATAGAGCCGCAGCGGTTGCGCAAGGATTTCGCCCACCGATTGACGCGGGTTGAGGCTCTCGTCGGGGTTCTGGAAAATCATCTGGATGCGGCGCAGGTCCGTCGGGCTTCGGCGCTCGACGGTGCCCGCCAGCGGCGTGCCGTCGCCAAGCGCGATCCCTCCGGAGGCAGGTGCCAACAGCCCGGCGATGGCGCGCAGGATCGTGGACTTGCCGCTGCCCGATTCACCGACAAGGCCAAGCGTCTCGCCCCGCCGCAAGTCAAGTGTGATCCCCTCGACGGTGGCGGGCGGCGGCGCAGCCCCGCGCAGCCGCGTCAGCCAACCGGGCCGGTCATACCGCACCGAAACCCCGTCGAGCGAAAGCGCGCAGGGGCTGTCCGCCGCGCAGGCCGGGGCGTCGCGCCCCGCACCGCGCGCGACCGCCTCGCCGGGAAAGAGACAGCGCGCGGCCTGCCCGTCCTCGGTGGTGGCCATGTTGGGCCGCTCGGCGCGGCACGCCTCTGTCGCCAGCGTGCAGCGCGGCGCAAAGGCGCAGCCATTGCGCGCCACATCAGGGCCGGGCGGCCGCCCGTCCAATGCGCTTGGCAGACCTTGCGCGCCAAGCCGGGGAATCGCCGCCAGCAGTGCAGCCGCATAGGGATGGGCGGGCGCGCGCAGCACCGCGCGGGCAGGCCCCGTCAGCACCGTCTCGCCGGCATAAAGCACCTGCACCCGGTCGCAGACCCGCGCGATCACCCCCAGATCGTGGCTGACATAGACCATGGCCATGTCCCGCTCGCGCGCCAGATCGCGCAAGAGGTCCAGAATATGCGCCTGTGTCGTCACATCGAGCCCGGTGGTCGGCTCATCGAGCAAAAGCGCATCCGGCTCTCCCGCCAGCGCCATGGCAATCGCCACCCGCTGCTGCTGCCCGCCCGACAGTTCATGCGGATAGCGCCGCAGGATCGTTTCCGGCTCTGGCAGGCGGACCTGTTCCAGAAGCGCGCAGGCGCGCGTGTGATGGGTCGCGGGGTCGTGGTCGCAATGCAGGCGCAACGCCTCCCCGATCTGCGCGCCGATGCGCTGCGTGGGCGTCAGCGCCTGCCCGGAATTCTGCGGAATGAGGCCCAGCTTGCCCCCCCGGATGCGCGCAAGCTCCGCAGGCGGCAGGCCGAACATGTCGCGCCCGTCATAGATCACCTCGCCCCTGAGCCGTTGCAGGCCGTGCCGCAGATAGCCCATGGCCGCGAGCGCCAGCGTGCTCTTGCCCGACCCGCTCTCGCCGACGATGCCAAGGCTCTCGCCCCGGCACACGCTCAGGTCCACCTCGTGCAGAACCGGCAGGACCGTGCCCGCGCGGCTGCGGAAGCCCACGCAAAGCTTGCGGATATCAAGAAGCGGGGGCGTGGCCATGTCAGATCACCGCCTTGCGGCTGCGGTCAAGGCCAAGCGTCTTGGCCAGCGCATCGGCAGTGAGGTTGATGCCGATGATCAGCGAGGACAGCGCCAGCACCGGCGCGATAACCCCCCAGGGCGCAAGCGACATGTAGACCCGCGCATCGGAAATCATCAGCCCCCAGTCCGGGCGCGGCGGGGCCACGCCGAAGCCCAGAAACGACAGTGCGGAAAACCCGAGCAGCATCCAGGACCAGCGCATCGCGCCCTCGACCAGCAGCGTATCGGTCACATTGGGCAGGATCTCGCGCCGCACGATGTCAAAGGGCCGGTGCCCGCGCGCCCGCGCCGCCGAGACGAAATCGCGCGCCACCACCTCATGCGCCGCCGCCCGCGCCACCCGGATCACCGGGATGCCGAAGAAAAACGCCAGCGTCGGCAAGAGCACCTCGCCGCCGGTGCCAAAGACCGTGATCAGCACCAGAAGCGGCAGGATACCCGGCAGCGCGAGGAACGCATCCACCAGCCGCATCGCCACCTCATCGACCCAGCCGCCGCGCAGGCCCAGCCAGACGCCCGCAAGCCCGCCCCAGAGCATCGCAACCGGCGTGGCGATGCCGGTGATCACCAGCGCCTCGCGCCCGCCCAGCATCACGCGTGTCAGCACGTCGCGCCCCAGATGATCGGTGCCCAGCCAATGCGCCGCCGAGGGCTCGGCCAGCGTGAGCGTGGCCTCCATAGCCTTGTAGTCATAGGGCGCGATCCACGGGCTGAAGATCGCCATGAGCGCATGAATCACCACCAGCGTGACGCCGATGGCACCCGAGGGCCGCGCCACGACCTCGCGCAGGAGCGTGCCCGCGCGCCTGCCCCGCGTGGCGGCCAGCGCGCTCATCGCCGCGCCTGATGGCTGCGCAGACGCGGGTTGAGCATCAGGCCGAGCAGGTCCGCCACGAGGTTCACGGCCACATAGGTCGCCGCCACGATCATCGTGATCGCCTGCACCACCGGCAGGTCGCGGCTCGAGATCGCGTCGATCAGAAGCCGCCCGAGACCGGGATAGTTGAACACCACTTCCACCACCACCACGCCGCCCAAGAGCCACGCCACGGTCAGCGCGATGACATTGATCGCGGGCAAAAGCGCATTGGGCAGGGCGTGCCGGAACACCACCCGCCAGTAGGGCACGCCCTTGAGCGTGGCCATCTGCACATAATCGCTCGCCATCGCCTCGATCACCGAGGCGCGGATCATCCGCATCACATGGGCGATCATCAGCATCGTCAGCACGGTCGAGGCGAGGATGAATTCGGGAAAGAACTCCAGCGGCGGCGCATCGGCGGGGGTCAGCACGATGGCGGGCACCCAGCCCAGCCAGATCGCGAAAATGAGGATCAGGATCGTCGCGGCGACGAATTCCGGGATCGTCATGGCCAAAATCGCGCCGGTCGAGAACAGAAGGTCCGGCCAGCGGTCGCGCGTCAGCCCCGCGATGACACCCAGCGAAATCGCCAGCGGTATGCCAACGGCCAGCGCCCCCGCCGCCAGCAGAAGCGAGTTGCGCACCCGGTAGCCCACCATCTGCGCGATGCTTTCCTGCCCGTTCGCTGACATGCCGAAATCGCCCTGAACCACGCCCGCCGCCCAACTCAGGTAACGCTCGAGTGCGGGCACCTCAAGGCCAAGCGCCTTGCGGCAGGCGTCAAGCGCCTCGCCATGCGCGTCGCGTTCGAGAATGGCGGTGCAGGCATCGCCGGGCAGGGCCTCGACCCCCAGAAAGATGATCACCGAGACAAGCCACACGGTCACGAGACCAAGCGCCAGCCGCCGTGCGATCACCCCCAACATCGTCGTCTCCCCGCTATGGCCCCCGGAGGCTCGTTTTGTGATGAGCCTAGACCAGCCGTGGCGTCGCCGTCGAGACAAGGTTTCATGTCGGTGCCGGGAAATGCATCACATTCCGCCGCAGGGAGGTGGAAATTGCATTTTGCACATGCGACTAAGTCGCAATCTACTTGACGAAGTTGCGAGCGGCTCGCATATTCCAGCCATGTCACACAGCACCGACAGGATACCCATGCGAGTCCGACGCGAAACAGGCGTGCCTCTCGGGCACCTGGGCCGCCGCCACCTGCTTGCCCTTGCCGCCGCCTTCGCGGGGGTCGGGGCCGCGCGCGCGGCCACCGCGCCGCTGGACGTTGTCGCCACCACCGGCATGATCGCCGATACCGCCCGCGCGATCGGTGGCGATGCGGTCAGCGTGCGCGCGCTGATGGGGCCGGGGATCGACCCGCATTCCTTTCGCCAGACCCGCAGCGACATCGCAGCACTCACCCGCGCCGATCTGGTGCTCTGGCACGGGCTCTATCTTGAGGCGCAGATGGAGGATTTCCTTGCCCGTCTCGGCGCGCGCCAGCCGGTCGTTGCCGTGGGCGAGGCGGTGCCCCCAGGTCTGCGCATTGCGCATCCCGATTACGCGGGACGGTTCGATCCGCATGTCTGGATGGTGCCTGATCTCTGGCGGCATGTGGCCGACGGGATTGCCGTTGCCCTGTCCGGGGCGCGGCCCGAGGCGCAACGGGAGTTTGCCGACAATGCCCGCGCCTTGCGTGCCGATCTTGACCGGCTCGGCCGTTATGCGCGCGACACCCTCGCCACCGTCCCGACCAAGGCGCGCGTGCTGGTGACGGCTCATGACGCCTTTGGCTATTTCGGCCGCGCCTACGGGTTCGAGGTCGAGGGGATTCAGGGCATCTCGACCGAATCCGAGGCGGGCCTCGCCCGCATCGGTGAACTGGTCGAGATGCTGGTCGCGCGCGGCATTCGGGCTGTCTTTGTCGAAAGCACCGTCTCGGAGCGCAATATCCGCGCCCTCATCGAAGGCGCGGCGGCGCGCGGCCACGAGGTGCGCATCGGGGGCGAGTTGTTCTCGGACGCGATGGGCCTTCCCGGCACCTATGAAGGCAGCTATATCGGCATGATCGACCATAATATCACCACCATTGCCCACGCCCTTGGCGGACGGGTGCCCGCGCGCGGCCTCAACGGCAAGCTGGCGGCAGGGGGATGACCATGGCACTCGAACTGGTGCGCGAAAAAACGATTGATCAAAACCCTCTGGCCATTCGCGGCCTGACGGTTTCCTATGCCGAGAAACCGGCGGTCTTCTCGGTGGACGTGAGCTTTCAGGCGGGCCAGATGACCGCCATCGTCGGCCCGAACGGTGCCGGGAAATCGACCCTCCTGAAGGCCGCGCTCGGCATCCTGCGCCCGCTTTCCGGGCAGGTCACGGCCTTTGGCGCGCCGCTTGACCGGGTGCGCGCGCGCATCGCCTATGTGCCGCAACGCGCCAGCGTGGACTGGGATTTTCCGGCGCGCGTGATCGACGTGGTGATGATGGGGCTTTACCGCGATCTGGGCCTTCTGGGCCGTATCCGCCCCCGTCACCGTGCCCGCGCGCTGGAAAGCCTCGCGCGCGTCGGGATGGAGGGCTTTGCCACCCGCCAGATCGGTCAGCTTTCGGGTGGCCAGCAACAGCGCGTCTTTCTTGCCCGCGCGCTGGCGCAAGGGGCCGATCTCTACCTGCTGGACGAGCCTTTCGCCGGGGTCGACGCCGCCACCGAGCGCGCGATCATCGGCGTGCTCAAGGGCCTGCGCGACGCGGGCAAGACCGTCGTGGCCGTGCATCATGACCTGACCACCGTGCCCGCCTATTTCGACCGTGCCTTTCTTCTCAACATCTCGGCCATCGCCGAGGGGCCCGTGGCCGAGGTCATGACCGAGGCCAACCTGCGCGCGGCCTATGGCGGGCGGCTGGGCGCTGTCCAACAGGCGGTCTGAGATGCTCTGGCAGGCTCTCGGCCTCGGGCTTGGCTATAACGCCACGCTGGTCACGCTGGGCGCGGCCATGCTCGGGATCGCGGCGGGGGCGACGGGGGTTTTTCTTTATCTCGCGCGCCGCGCGCTGGTGAGCGACGCGATCGGCCACGCCACCTTGCCCGGCGTGGTGGCGGGGTTTCTGGTGATGGTGGCGCTGGGGGGCGAGGGGCGGTTCCTGCCGGGGCTGATGCTGGGCGCGGCGGTCTCGGCGGGGCTGGGGCTTGCCTGTGTGTCCTGGCTCACGGCGCGCACGCGGCTGCATGAGGACGCGGCCATCGGCGCGGTTCTGTCGGTGTTCTTCGGCGCGGGCGTGGTGCTTCTGACCGTGGTGCAGGTGCTGGAAACCGGGCGGCAGGCGGGGCTTGAGACCTTCCTTCTGGGGGCCACCGCCGGGATGCTGCGCGCCGAGGCGCTGAGCATCGCGGCGGGTGGTGCTGCGGTTCTGGCGCTGGTGGTGCTGCTGCGCCGCCCGATGGTGGCCGTGGCCTTCGATCCCGGGCACGCGGCGGGGCAGGGGATCAACCTGCGCGCGGTCGATCTGGCGATGATGGGGCTGGCGCTTGCCGTCACCGTGGTGGGGCTCAAGGTGGTGGGCGTGGTGCTGATCGTGGCGCTGCTGATCATCCCGCCGGTGGCGGCGCGGCTCTGGTCCGAGCGGGTCGGGGTGATCGTGCTGCTGGCGGGGGCCTTCGGCGGGCTGTCGGGCTATCTTGGCGCGGCCATCTCGGCCACGGCCCCGGACCTGCCCACGGGGCCGCTCATTGTGCTGGCAAGTTTCGCGCTCTTCATCCTGTCGCTGCTCTGTGCGCCCGCGCGCGGCGTGCTGGCGGCGGGGCTGCGCCACTGGCGGTTTCAGCGTCGGGTGCATCTGCGCCAAGGACTTCTGGCGCTGGCCAGTGGCCATCCGGTCTATGAGCCGCTGACGCTGCGGCTGCTGGCCCGCCGGGGCCTTGTGCGCGCCGACGGGGTGGCGACGGAGGCGGGCCGTGCCCAAGCCGCGCGCGCGCGTCTTGACGAGCGACGCTGGCACATGCTGCGCAGCCTGCCGGAATTCGAGGCCGCGGCCGCGCGCCATGACGGGCTGAGCCCCTTGTCCGAGGTGCTGACCCCCGATCAACTGGCCGCGCTCGACAGGCATCTGGGGCCGGAGGGGGCGCTGTGATGGGGGCGGAATTTGTCATGCTCTCGCTCGCGCCGCTGGTGATCGGCGTGCTTGCGGCCATTGCCTGCGCGCTGCCGGGTAATTTCCTGTTGTTGCGGCGGCAGGCACTCATCGGCGACGCCATCAGCCATGTGGTGCTGCCCGGTATCGTCGTGGCCTTCCTGCTCTCGGGTCGGGTGGCGGCGGTGCCGATGATGCTGGGCGCGGGCGGCGCGGCGCTGGTGTCGGTTCTGCTCATCGAGGTGATCCGGCGGTTGGGGCGGATCGAGCCGGGGGCGGCCATGGGCGTGGTCTTTACCGCGATGTTTGCGGGTGGCGTGCTGCTCTTGGAGCAAAGCGCCGCCTCGGGCGTGCATCTTGACGTGCAGCACGCGCTTTACGGCAATCTCGAAAGCCTGATCTGGCTTGACGGGTATGGCTGGGGCGCGCTGCTCGATCCGCAGGCGCTGCGTGGCCTGCCGCCCGAACTGATGCGCATGGCGGTGGTGACGTTTGCCGTGGCGCTCTTTACCGGTGTGCTCTGGCGCGCGCTGGTGATCGCCACTTTCGACGAGGGATTTGCCCGCACACTTGGCCTGCCGGTGCGCGCGCTGTCGCTGGCGCTCGTGGCCGTGGCGGCGATGGCGGCGGTGGCGGCATTCGATGCGGTCGGCTCGATCATCGTCATCGCCATGTTCATCTGTCCGCCCGCCGCCGCGCGGCTGATGACCGACCGGATGGGCGGGCAGGTGGCGTGGAGCCTTGGCTTTGCCACGCTCTCGGCGGTGCTTGGCTATGTGCTGGCGGGCTATGGCCCGCTCTGGCTCGGATATCAGAGCGCGGTCAGCGCGGCGGGTATGATCGCCACCGTGTCTGGCGTGATCCTTGCGCTTGTGGCGCTTGTCGGCCCGCGCCGCCGGGGCGTGGCGGCAGGGCAGGGGGCGTGATCGCGCGTCACGGTGCGATGACGACGCGCAACCGCTCTTTCCCCCAGCCATCCACCGAGCAATGCGCGCGGATGAAGACCTCTCGTGTGCCCTCGGGTAGATCGACGCTGAGCGAGCGCGTAAAGGGCTGTTCGTTGACATGCGGATGATGGAGCAGGCGATAGCCAAGGCGCGTGCCCGTGGCATCGAGCACTTCCCAGCCGTCGGCATAGTGATCCCAACCGGTATCCGGATGCGCGATCGTCACATCCACGCGATAGGCCGCATCGGTTCGCGTCAGGGTGGCATCGACGATTTCCGGCTCTGCCGCCATCGCGGGAGTGGCGGCAAGGCAGGCACAAAGGGCAAGCACATGTCTCATGACACCATTATAACGCAAACTCTTCCGCCGCGCAGTCACTTATCCGGGCGCATCAGCACCGCGCGCGATTCAGAGGCGAATTCGCGCCGCAAGAGCACCCCGAGCGTCAGCGCCACCGCCAGCAAGAGCGGCCAGGGTCCCAGCAGCCAGGCCGCCGCCGCCAGCGCGAAATAGAGCGCGCGCAAACCCCGGTTGAAGCCGCGCGCGGCGGTGATGTTGATCGCGCCGGCCTTGTGCGCACGCGGCAATGCGGCAGGGTCCGCAGGGTCATTGGGCACCGCCGCCATGACCACGGCGCAATAGCCGAAAAGGCGATTGGCCCAGACGAATTTCAGGAAGGCATTGGTCAGGAAGATGATGATGGTCAGGATCTTCACCTCCCAGACGATCACCGGATCGGTGCCGGCCGTCAGGTCGTCCGCGATCCCGATGAGCCGCTCCACATCCCCCAGAAGCGCCAGCGCGCCACCAATGGCAATCAGGGTGGCCGAGGCAAAGAACGACGTGCCCTGCCGCAGCTGTCCGATCACCTGCGAATCGAAGATACGCGGATCACGGGCGACGAATTGCACCATCCATTCGCGGCGATACCGCGCCATCAGGTTCGACGTGGAGGGAAACCGCGCGGGCGCGTGTTCGATCAGAAGCGTGACACAGGCCCATCCCATGATCAGCGCCGCCACCGCCCACAGGTCGAGCGTGGTGAAATGGCCAAGCGCCTGCGCCAGCACCTCCATCGCTCAGAACGGCTGCACGACCACGGTCCAGAGCACCGCGATGGCCCCGAACACGCTGATTTCGTTGAAAACGCGCAGGTAGCGGTCGCTCTCGGTAAAGACGCCCCGCCGCGCCCGCAGCACCAGCCGCCCGGTCCAGCCGTAATGCAGCGCCAGCGCCAGCACCAGCGCGATCTTGAGATGCGTCCAGCCCGGCCAGCCAAGCCAATGCGCGAGCAAAAGCCCGGTGGCGATGGCGATGATCCCGAGGCCGAGCGAGAAGCGGTAGAGCCGGATCGTCAGATCCCCGAGCGGGCCGAACTCGCCCAGCCGGTCCCATTCGCGGTGCCAGTAGATGAGGGCGCGCGGCACGGCGAAAATCGACGTCATCCAGCCCATGACGCAGAGAATATGAATGATCTTGACCCAGTCCATGTGCGATGACTGCCCGAGGCGCTCTGTCTGTGCAAGGGTCCGGGCTAGGCTAGGGTGAAAAAGGACTCGCCACATGGCAAAATTGGTTATATATTGTTACCAATTATGGGAGATGCTCATGGAAATGCCCGTTCCGAACCCGGCGATCCTGTCTCGCAAGGCCGAACTTGTGGCGCGGCTGCTCAAGGTCCTGCCCGCTGACGCGGTGATCTCGGACCCGGCGGAAACCCGCGCCTATGAATGCGACGCGCTCACCGCCTATAAATGCCCGCCGCTGGTCGCCATACTGCCCGGCTCGACGCAGGAGGTCTCGGACGCGCTGGCGATCTGTCATGAAATGGGCGTGCCGGTGGTGCCGCGCGGCTCGGGCACCTCGCTCGCGGGGGGCGCGCTGCCGACGGCGGACAGCGTGATCCTCGGTGTCGCGCGCATGAACGCGGTGCTGGAGACCGATTACGACAACCGCCTGATCCGCGTGCAGACCGGGCGCACCAATCTGAGCGTGACCGGCGCGGTGGAGGAACACGGATTTTTCTATGCCCCCGATCCCTCGTCGCAGCTTGCCTGCGCCATCGCGGGCAATATCGCGATGAATTCGGGCGGCGCGCATTGCCTCAAATACGGTGTCACCACCAACAACCTGATGGGCGTGACCATGGTGCTGATGGACGGCACGGTGGTGGAGCTGGGCGGCGCGCATCTCGATGCGGCGGCGTATGACCTGCTGGGCCTTGTCTGCGGTTCCGAGGGGCAGTTGGGCGTGGTGACCGAGGCCACGTTGCGCATCCTGCGCAAGCCCGAGGGCGCGCGCCCCGTGCTGATCGGGTTCGACAGCAATGAGGTCGCCGGGGCCTGTGTCTCGGACATCATCAAGGCGGGCGTGCTGCCGGTGGCGATCGAGTTCATGGACCGCCCCTGCATCCGCGCCACCGAGGATTTCGCCCATGCCGGATACCCCGATTGCGAGGCGCTGCTGATCGTCGAGGTCGAGGGCTCGGATACGGAAATCGACGCGCAACTCGCGCTGATCGAGGCGATCGCCCGCCGCCACGACCCGGTGGAACTGCGCCAGAGCAAATCGGCCGAGGAAAGTGCCAAGATCTGGCTGGGACGCAAATCCGCTTTCGGGGCGATGGGGCAGATCAACGATTACATGTGCCTCGACGGCACCATCCCGGTGAGCGCGCTGCCGCTGGTGCTGCGCCGCATTGGTGAGATGTCAAAGGAATATGGCCTTGATGTGGGCAACGTGTTCCATGCGGGCGACGGCAACATGCACCCGCTCATCCTCTTTGATGCCAACAAGCCGGGCGATCTGGAACTGTGCGAGGAATTCGGTGCCGAAATCCTCAAGCTCTGCGTCGAGGTGGGCGGGTGCCTTACCGGCGAGCATGGCGTGGGCATCGAGAAGCGAGACCTGATGGCGCATCAATACGCCCCCGACGATCTGGCGGCGCAGATGGATGTCAAGGACGTGTTCGATCCGGGCTGGCTTCTGAACCCGGCCAAGGTCTTTCCGCTCGAGGCCTCCCAAGGGCGGCGCGCCGCCTGAGAGCGATTGGCTTGAGTATTTTTGGAACAGTGAAATGACACCCCAGACAGAGGCCGAACTGGCCGCGATCATCAAGGCGGCGGACGGGCCGTTGCGCATCGAGGGCGGCGGCACGCGGCCCATCGGGGGCGCGACCAATGGCGCGCGTCTGTCCACATCGGCCATGCGCGGGATCGAGCTTTACGAGCCGGGCGCGTTGACGCTGGTGGCGCGCGCGGGCACGGCCCTGGACGAGGTGGAGGCGGCGCTGGCGAAAGAAGGGCAGCGCCTTGCCTTCGAGCCGATGGACCATCGCGGGCTGCTGGGCAGCGCGGGCACGCCCACCATCGGCGGGGTGGTGGCGGCCAATGTCAGCGGCCCGCGCCGCGTGCAGGCCGGGGCCTGCCGCGATTTCCTTCTGGGCGTGCGTTTTGTCGATGGGGCGGGACGGATCGTCAAGAATGGCGGGCGGGTGATGAAGAATGTCACCGGCTATGACCTCGTGAAGCTGATGGCCGGGAGTTACGGCACATTGGGTGTGCTGACCGAGGTGGCGCTCAAGGTTCTGCCCGCGCCGCAGATGGCGGCGACGTTGCGCCTTGACGGGCTGGACGATGCGCAGGCGGTCACGGCCTTGTCCCGGGCGCTCGGCTCGCCCTTCGAGGTCACGGGGGCGGCGCATCTGCCGGGCAGGGGGACGGTGTTGCGCATCGAGGGCTTTGCCGCGTCGGTGGCCTACCGGGCCGAGCGCCTGGCGGCGCTCCTTGCCCCGTTCGGTGCGGTGGCGGTGGAGGACGATCCCGACGCGGTGGCGGCCACCTGGCGCGATATCCGCGACGTGGCCGCCTTTCACGGGCGCGGGGGGGATGTCTGGCGGCTGTCGGTAAAGCCGTCGGACGCGCCCGGCATCGTGGCCGGGCTGAGCGGTGTCGAGGCGCTTTATGACTGGGGCGGGGGCCTTGTCTGGCTGCTGGCGCCCGAGGGGCGCGCGAACACCATCCGCGCGGGCGTCGATGCGAAAGGCGGTCATGCCACGCGGGTGCGGGGCGAAGGTGCCGACGCCTTCCATCCGCTGCCCGCGCCGGTCGCGGCCCTTCAGGCCGGGCTGCGGCAGCGGTTCGATCCGCGCGGCCTGCTCAATCCGGGCCTCATGGCGCGCGTGTGAGGGAGAGAGCATGAAAACCGAGTTCACGCCTGCGCAACTGGCCGATCCGAAAATTGCCCGCGCCAACCAGATCCTGCGGTCCTGCGTGCATTGCGGCTTCTGCACCGCGACATGTCCCACCTATCAGGTGCTGGGCGACGAGCTGGACAGCCCGAGGGGGCGGATCTACCTCATCAAGGACATGCTGGAAAACGACCGCGTGCCGGACGAAAAGACGGTGAAACATATCGACCGCTGCCTGTCGTGCCTGGCTTGCATGACCACCTGCCCGTCGGGGGTGCATTACATGCATCTTGTCGATCAGGCACGCGAATATATCGAGGAACGCTATCGCCGCCCCTTCGGCGACCGTGCCCTGCGCTGGATATTGGCGCGCATCCTGCCATATCCGATGCGGTTTCGCGTGGCGCTTCTGGGGGCAAAACTCGGGCGGCCCTTCGCGCGGCTGATGCCCGACGCGCGATTGCGCGCCATGCTGGAGATGGCCCCGAAACACATTCCCCCCGTCAGCCGGAATGACGACCCGCAGACATTCGCCCCCAAGGATGCACGCAAGATGCGTGTGGCGCTGATGACGGGCTGTGCGCAGCGTGCGCTCAACACCGATATCAACGATGCCACCATTCGCCTGCTGACGCGGCTTGGCTGCGAGGTGGTGGTAGCGGAGGGTGCGGGCTGTTGCGGGGCGCTGACGCATCACATGGGCAAGACCGCCGAGAGCCACGCGACGGCAGCGAGGAACATTCGGGCCTGGGCGCGCGAGATGGACGGCGCGGGGCTGGATGCCATCGTGATCAACACCAGCGGCTGCGGCACCACGGTCAAGGATTACGGGCATATGTTCCGGCTTGAGCCGCTGGCCGCAGATGCCGCGCGGGTCAGCGCCATTGCGATGGATATAAGCGAGGTGCTGATGCGGCTTGATCTGCCCGAAGGCGGCGACAAGGGGCTGACGGTGGCCTATCACGCTGCCTGTTCGCTGCAACACGGGCAGAAGATCAAGACCTTCCCCAAGGACCTGCTGAAACGTGCCGGGTTCACCGTGGCCGAACCCGCCGACAGCCACCTGTGCTGTGGCTCTGCGGGGACCTATAATCTGATGCAGCCCGCCATCTCGAAGCAGTTGAAGGAGCGCAAGCTGCGCACGCTGGAGGCGGTCAAGCCCGATATCATCGCCGCCGGGAATATCGGCTGCATGATGCAGATCGGCTCGGGAACGGCCGTGCCCGTGGTCCACACCGTCGAGTTGCTCGACTGGGCCACCGGCGGGCCGCAACCGCCTGCGATGTCGCGCGCGGCCGGGGGGCTTTCGGGGGTTCCCATTCTGCGCTGAACGCGGTCATATTCTGGCCCAGAACCCTTGCTAGCCGGAAAGGGTATTCGCGGACCCGGAGAGACCATGCTGCGTGCGCTTGCCCTTCTTGTCTGTCTTGCCTCACCGCTGGCCGCGCAGGACAGCCGCCTCGAGCGGCTTGACATGGGCGATGCCGCCCGCGCCTGGGAGGCCGTGGGGCGGCTCGAACTGGGCGGGCGCGGGTTCTGCACCGGCGCCCTCATTGCGCCCGATCTGGTGCTGACGGCGGCGCATTGCCTTTATGACAAGACGACCGGCGCGCGACTCGATCCGGCGCGGATCGAATTCATGGCAGGTTGGCGCAACGGGCGCGCCGCTGCCTATCGCTCGGTGCGGCGGGCCGTCACCCATCCCGCCTATGATTTTGCAGGCCAGGTCACCTCTGAGCGCGTGCGCAATGATGTGGCGTTGCTGGAGCTGTATCACCCGATCCGCAACAGCCATGTCACCCCGTTCGAGACCGATGAGCGCCCGCGAAAGGGCCAGCAGATCGGTGTGGTGAGCTATGCCAAGGACCGGTCCGAGGCCCCGTCCCTGCAACAGGTCTGCGAGGTTCTGGCGCGACAGGACGGGGTTCTGGTCATGTCCTGCGATGTGAATTACGGCGCGTCCGGCGCGCCGGTGTTTTCGTTCGAGGGGGGCCGCGCGCGCATTGTCTCGGTGGTGTCGGCCATGGCCGAGGTTGACGGGCGCAAGGTCGCGCTCGGCACGCAACTGCTCGAGCCGCTCGACACCCTGCGCGCGGCGCTTGATGCGGGGCAAGGCGTCTTTCAGGAGGCCGCTCCGAAAATGCTGTCCTCGGGCACGCGCCGCGACACGGGCGCTAAATTCGCGCGGCCATGAGGGGGCTTTTTGCTCTTGTGCTGGCGCTGATGACGGGCGGCGCGGCGCTGGCGCAAAGCGGGCTGGACCGGCTGACGCAGCGTGATCAGCTTTTCGGGTGGGAGGCGGTCGGGCGGCTCGATATCGGGCGGGCGGGCTATTGCACCGGGGTGCTCATCGCGCCCGATCAGGTGCTGACGGCGGCGCATTGCCTTTATGACCGCACCCGCGCGCCCGTGCCTGCAAGCAGCCTGCGTTTTCGTGCCGGGCTGCGTGACGGGGTGGCGATCGCGGAAAGCGGGATCAGCGGCTATGTGGTGGCGGCGGGTTACGACCCGGCCCGCGGCATGGCGGCGCAGAATGTGCGCCGCGACGCCGCACTTTTGCGCCTTGCCACCCCGATCCCGAGCGCCGTGGCCGCGCCTTTTGCCCTTCATGGCGCGCCCGCGCCCGGACAGCGGGTCAGCCTTGTGTCCTATGGCCGCGACCGCGACGAGGCCCCGTCCTGGCAGCGCGATTGCGGGATGCTGTGGCAGCAGGACGGGTTGATGGCGTTCGACTGTGACGTGATCTTCGGCTCTTCGGGCGCGCCGGTCTTTGCCCGCTCCGGCAGCCGCACACGGATACTGTCGCTGGTCAGCGGCGGCACCACGGCGGGGCGTCAGGTGGCGTTCGGGATGGACCTTCCCGCGCTTGTCGACGATCTCAAGCGCGCGTTGCGCGCCCAAGGGGCCAGCCCTGCGGCACCCGGCTTCAAGCGCGCCACGGTCGGGCAGGGGCAGGCCTCTGGCGCGCGTTTCGCACGGCCCTGAGGTGTCTTTCGGGGGTCTTGACAGGCCGCTTTCCCCTTCCCAAATCTGTGTGGTCCCGGTGCCATTACGGGCCGGGCAGATGCGCCTGTCCCGTGAGGGAAGGCAAAATTGTTATCGCTTCAAGGAGGATGACCATGCGTAACTTCGATCTTGCACCGCTTTACCGGGCCACCGTCGGCTTTGACCAGATCGCCGACCTGCTTGACCGGGTGATGGCCAGCGACGTGAGCCAGCCGACCTATCCGCCCTACAACATCGAAAAGACCGCCGATGATGCCTATCGCATCTCGATCGCGGTCGCGGGCTTTGCCGCCGAGGATCTGGGCGTCGAGGTCAAGGAGGGCGCGCTCGTGGTCACGGCGCGCAAGCGCGAGGAGGATGAGGGCCGCACCTATCTGCATCGCGGCATCGCCACCCGCGCGTTCGAGCGGCGCTTTCAACTGGCCGATCATGTCCGCGTGACCGGGGCCAGCCATGCCGACGGGATGCTCCATATCGAGCTTCAGCGCGAGGTGCCCGAGGCCCTCAAGCCCCGCCGCATCGCCATCTCCAGCGCCTACAAGGCGTCCGACAAGGACGTGATCGACGCCGAAAAGGTGAACTGATCCGAAAGGGCTGGCCCGGTCGATCCGCGACCGGGCCTTTGACCTTTACGCCGCCTTGACCATCCGCGCCACCGGGGCGCTCCCTTCGATCAGGGCGCGGTGAAGGGCGATAATGCCCTGCTCCATCTCTCCCGCCCCGATCACGAATTGCACATCCACCCCGCGCGGCGTCTGATGGGCGGCAACCACGTCGATCTCTGCATTTTCCAACGCGACGAGGCCACGGCTGAGCACCTTCAGCCCCTTGAGATCCCGCCCGATGGGCGACACAAGCGCGAGGGTCCGCGCGGAAACCTGCGCCGCCGGATAAAGCGCCTCCAGATCCCGCGCCACGCGCCGCACCGTTTTCAAGGAGGCCTGCACGTAATGGGTGATCGTGTTGGCGTTCGAGGTCTTGGAGACGATCCAGACATTGTGCCGCTTGAGCGCGTCGAGAATCGCGGCGTCATAACCCTTGACGCCCACCATGTCCTGTTCGAACAATTCCAGCGCAACCACCTTGAGACCGGTCACGATCTCGACCGCCGGGGTATCGGTCGGCTGATCGTCGATCAGCGTGCCGGGATCGCCGGGATCGAAGGCGTTAGTGACGCGCAAGGGCACCTCGGCCTGCCGCAGGGTCTTGGCGGCCTTGGGATGAATCGCCTCCATCCCCAGGTTGGAGAGCTGATCGGCCACGTCATAATTGGTGTGCCCCAGCTTGCGCACGGCGTCTTCGCCCACCAGTTTCGGATCGGCCGAGGAGAGGTGAAATTCCTTGTGAATGATCGCCTCGCGCGCGCCCGTGTGGGCGGCGATGCGGGCGAACGTGACCTCGGAATAGCCCCGATCAAACTCGCGCATCAGGCCTTCGCTGCATTGCGCATAGCCGGTCACGATGGGCATTTCGGTCTCGAGATCCACATCGCTCAACCCCGCCGCAATCCGCTCGGCCAAGGTATGCTCGGTCTCGTCGCGCCAGCCGCTGAGGTCGATGAACCGCGCATTGACGCCCGCGCGCTGCAACAGAAGCGTGGTGACAAAGGCCGAATGCGCCTCGCCGAGACCCGAGAGCAATTCGCGGATGACCATCATGTGATCGCTGAGGCGAAAATGCCCGTAGGAACAAAGCCGTTGCAGATCGAAGAGGCAGGACCGCGCGCCCTCAATCCGCTCGCGCACGAATTCATCGGCCATGCTGCGGTCGCCGGGATTGTCGAGGATGTCGCCATGCGCGGCGCGCATCGCGTGGCCCACCTCGGTCAGCGCATCAAGCCAGCCGTGATCGTCATCGTTGTTGGCAAAGCGCGCATAGACGCCCGGTTGCCCGGATTTCTTGTGCTCCAGCAACAGGTTGGTGATGCCGCCAAAGGCCGAGACGACGAACGCGCGCCCATAAAGCGCCGCGCCCGTCCGGTCCCCGATAAACAGTGTGTCCAGCAGTTCATTGACACGGCTCATTGACGTGCCGCCGATTTTCTCGACGGTATGGGTTGGAAATGTCATATCCCTCATGCCGGGGCTTTGCGCCCCGACCCTCTCAGCTTGTTTCGAGCGAATAGGAGCCGTCGGCCTGATGCACTTCCTTGCCGGTCACCGGCGGGTTGAAGCAGCAGGCCATCACAAGCTCTTCGTCGGCGCGCAGAGTGTGGCGGTCGTGCTTGTCGAGCGCATACATGACGCCGGGCTTGATCTCATGCGTCTCGCCAGTTGCCAGATCGGTGATCGAGCCTTTGCCCTGCATGCAATAGACGCTCTCGAAGTGGTTCTTGTATTCGAACGTGTGTTCCGATCCCGGCTCGAGGAACGTGATGTGGAACGAAAACCCCATCCCGTCATCCGCGAGCAGCATCCGCACGCTTGACCATTGCGCATCCGAAACAACCCGGTTGCGTTCTTCCTCGATGATCTTGTTGAAGTCTCTGACGATCATTTTGCGTTACTCCGCAGCTATTTTCTGGGTCTCGGTCACATCCCGCACCGCCTGCGCGAGGATGTCCAGCCCTTTGGCAAATGTGTCTTTCGGCGTGGTCAGCGGAGCAAGCACCTTGACCACCTCATCGCGTGCGCCCGAGGTCTCGATGATGAGGCCCTTCTCAAAGGCCCGCGCGCAGATAGCGCCCGCCAGATCACCGCAGCCCACATCGACGCCCTGCATCATGCCGCGCCCCTTGAGGCGGGCACCGGGGATTGTGTCGGCGATGCGCGACAGCGCGTCGCGCAGCATCGCGGCCTTTTCGGCCACCTCGTTCTGGAAGGTGTCGTCCTTCCAGAACTTCTCCAGCGCCACGCGCGCGGTGACAAAGGCATGGGTGTTGCCCCGGAACGTGCCGTTATGCTCGGCCGGGCCCCAGATATCATGCTCGGGCTTGATCAAGAGCGCGGCAAAGGGCAGGCCCATGCCGGAAAAGCTCTTGGCCATGGGAATGAGGTCCGGCTCGATGCCCATTTCCTCGAAGCTGAAGAAGGTGCCCGTGCGCCCGCAGCCGGCCTGAATGTCATCGACAATCAGCAGCGCGCCGTGATCCTTGGCGATCCGCGCGATGCCCTGCATGAAGGCGGTGGAGGCAGCGTTCAACCCGCCCTCGCCTTGCACCGGCTCGATGATGAACGCCGCAGGCGCATCGACACCGCTTGACGGGTTGCCAAGCATTTCCTCGATGATGCGCAGGCTGTCCATGTCCGGCCCGAAGGCGCCCTCGAACGGCATATGCGTGGTGCCGCAGAGCGACCCGCCGCCCGCACCCGCGCGTTTGCCCGCGTTACCGGTGCACGAGAGCGCGCCCATGGTCATGCCATGAAACCCGTTGGTAAAGGCGATGATGTTGCGCCGCCCCGTGACCTTGCGCGCCAGCTTCATCGCGGCCTCAACCGCGTTGGTGCCCGTGGGGCCGGTCATCATCACCTTGTAGTCCATGTTGCGCGGTTTGAGGATGATGTCCTCGAAGGCGCGCAGGAAATCGGCCTTGGTGCCGGTGTGCATGTCAAGGCCGTGGGTGACGCCATCGGCGGTGATATGCGCGATCAGCGCGGCCTTCATGTCGGGGTCATTGTGCCCGTAGTTGAGCGACGAACACCCGGCGAGAAAGTCGATATAGGTGTTTCCCTGCGCATCGGTCAGCTCCGACCCCTGCGCCTTGACGAACGACCTGGGAAAGCTGCGGCAATAGCTGCGCGCCTCGCTCTCGCGGCGGGCATAGATTTCAAGATCGTCTGATTGCTCAGTCGGCATGGCATGTTCCTTCATGTGATCGGGGGATGGCGGAGAGGGGGCCCGAGGCTCAGGCCGCCTTTTTCATCCGCTCTTTCATGGTGATCGTGACCATGTATTCGGTGTCGTGCAGATCGTCGAAATGCTGTGCTTTCGTGAAATAGGGCGCGCTGGTCAGGGCGGCGTCCTTGATGCTGGTGAACTTGCGAAAGAGCGCCCAGCTCGCGGCATTGTCGCGGGTGATCGTGGTCTGCAGCCGCGTCACGTTCTTGCACACCTCGCGCGACAGAAGCCCGCGCAGCATCAGCGTGCCAAGACCGGTGCCGCGCGCCTTTTCCGAAACGGCGACCTGCCAGACAAAAAGTGTCTCGGAATCGTCCGGCAGGAGATGGCCCGACACCCAGCCCACGATCTCGCCGTCCATCTCGGCGACGATGCAGGTGTCGCGGAAATGGTCGCACTGGATCAGGTTGCAATACATGGAATTTTCGTCGAGCGGCTTGCACTCGCGGATCAGGCGCCAGATCGCGGCCCCGTCCTCTGCTCCCGGCTTGCGCAGGGAAGGCATGGTTTTTCGAAACATTTCCATCGCATGTCGCATGAGTGCAGGCCTCTGTTGTTGCTTTGATTGACTAAATAAAATACTTAGCTTATAAAATCAACACCTGATCCGAAAATATCACATCTCCGTCAAACAAGTCTAAAAACGGTGGTTTTCGGGGAATAATCCGTAATTTAAATGTTCAATATGCGAATTAAAGACCACAGGAGGCCAGAGATTGCAATTGAGTGAAAGCTTTGCGACCATTGCTTCGATCACCAAAGGAGGCCGCATGGATCGCACTGACCAGAGCCTGATCGCGCTGCGCCGCATCCTGCGCGCAACCGAGATCTACGGACAGAAACTCGCCAATGCGGCTGGGGTGACTGCGGTGCAGTTCCGCGTGCTGCAAATCGTCGCCGAGCGCGGCCAGACCACCGCCACCGACATCGCGCGCCGGATGCGCGTCAGCCAGGCGACGGTGACCTCATTGGTGGACAAGCTTGTGAAACACGGCATGGTCACGCGCGAGAAATCCGCAGCCGACCGCCGACAGACGAACATCGTCATCACGCCGCGCGGGCGCGACACGATCCGCCGCGCGCCCGATGCGCTGCAACAGCGCTATGTGCGGAAATTCGAGGCGCTTGCCGATTGGGAGCAGGCGCAGCTTGTCGCCTCGCTCGAACGCATCGCAGCCATGCTCGATGCCGACGCGCTGGATGCATCGCCCGTGCTCGACACGGGCGATCTGCGCGACGCGTCCTGATCGGGCTCAGCCGTAGACGGCTTCCTTGCCGAAATGCTTGGTCAGCATGTAATAGACCACCGCGCGATACTTGTTGCGCTCGGACCGGCCATAGGTTTCCAGCACCTGATTGATCGCATCCATCAGTGCGGGGCTGTCGGCAAGGCCCAGCTTCCTGATCAGGAAATTGGTCTTGACCGTTTCAAGCTCTGCGGGCTGTCCCGCCGCCACGGTCGCCGCATCGGCGTTGTAGATCGCGGGGCCACACCCGATGGTCACCTTGGTGAGCAGGGCCATATCCGGCTCCATACCGCATTTGTTGCGCAAATCGTCCGCATAGCGCGCAATCAGATCGTCACGTTTTCCCATGAAATCACTCCCTATGTCCCGGCGCATCCCGGACGGCCATTCACCGCCGCCCGTACGCACGCACCGCCGGAAACATACCCAGACAGGCGCGGGCCGCAAAGGGAAAACGCGCAGCCTCTTCCCCGCGCATGTCTTGAACGGCGGAAAACACTTCTTAGATGCAGGCGAACGTCTTTGAACCTTGACTCGACGCCGGGGACCCGACGCCATGAGCCAGACGATCACAGCCGAAATCGGTTTGCCGCAAAACCCCTCGCGCCGACGCTCTGACGGCCCGCTCTGCCCTGAACGGCAATCCGCCTGTCATGCGGCGGGCCTGCCGCTTGCCTATGATCCCGCGCAAACGGGCTGGGTGCCATCGGGGGCCATCGACGATTTTCACACGCAGGCGATTGTGCCCTCCGCCTCCGCGCGTCTGGGCTTTCGCGCGTGGCGGAGCGGGGATATCGACCGGTTTCATGCCCTGCTCGACGATCCGGAGGTCTGGGCCTTTCTGCCGCAGCCCTATCCCGCCCCGCTCAGCCGTGCCAATGCCGCCACCCTTGTCGAGTTGGCCAATGCCAGCCCGCACCACATGGTCCATGCCGTCACGCACCGGGGCGCGCCCATCGGACAGGCGCGGCTTGAATTCGCAGGGCAAGGCCGCGCCGAAATCAGCTATTGGCTGGGCCGCGCCCATTGGGGTCAGGGGTTTGGCCGCGATCTTGTGCGCGGCTACACGGCCTTTGTGGCGACCGAGGCGGGCGATATCCACACGCTCTTCGCCCGGATCCACCCGAAGAACACCGCGTCGCGCCGCGCGGTGCAATCCGCAGGCTACAAATACGACGGGCCGGACCCACAGGATCCAGCCCTCGATCTCTTTTCGCGCGCCGTTCAGTAGCGGTAGTGCTCGGGCTTGAAAGGGCCCTCGGGTGACACGCCGATATAGGCCGCCTGTTCGGGGCTGAGCTGCGTGAGCTTGACACCGATCCGGTCGAGATGCAGCCGCGCGACCTTTTCATCGAGATGCTTGGGCAGCACGTAAACCTCGTTGCCGTAGTGATCGCCCTTGGTCCAGAGTTCGATCTGCGCCAGCACCTGATTGGTGAAGGACGCCGACATGACAAAGGACGGGTGCCCGGTGGCATTGCCGAGGTTCAGAAGACGCCCCTCGCTGAGCAGGATGATGCGATTGCCCGAGGGCATCTCGATCATGTCCACCTGCTCCTTGATGTTGGTCCATTTGTGGTTCTTGAGGGCTGCCACCTGAATTTCGTTGTCGAAATGGCCGATATTGCCGACAATCGCCATGTCCTTCATCTCGCGCATATGCTCGATGCGGATCACGTCCTTGTTGCCGGTGGTGGTGATGAAGATATCGGCCGTGGCGACCACATCCTCCAGCAGAACCACCTCGAACCCGTCCATCGCCGCCTGAAGCGCGCAGATCGGATCGGCCTCGGTCACCTTGACGCGGGCACCGGCACCGCGCAGCGACGCGGCAGAGCCTTTGCCGACATCGCCATAGCCCATGACCACGGCCACCTTGCCCGCCATCATCGTGTCGGTGGCGCGGCGGATACCGTCGACGAGCGATTCCTTGCAGCCGTATTTGTTGTCGAATTTCGACTTGGTCACGCTGTCGTTGACGTTGATCGCCGGGAAGGGCAGTTGGCCCTGCTTGTGCAGATCATAGAGACGGTGCACGCCGGTGGTGGTCTCCTCCGACACGCCCTTGATCTGGTCACGCACTTTCGTGAACCAGCCGGGGCTTGCCGCCATGCGCTTGGCGATCTGCGCCTTGATCACCTCTTCTTCCTCGGATTGCGGCACGGCGATGATCTCCTCGCCCGCCTCGGCGCGCGCGCCAAGCAGCACGTAAAGCGTCGCATCGCCGCCATCGTCGAGGATCATGTTCGGCCCATCCGGAAACTGGAACGAGCGGTCGAGATAATCCCAGTGCTCTTCAAGGCTCTGGCCCTTGATTGCGAACACGGGCGTGCCACCCTCGGCAATCGCCGCCGCCGCGTGATCCTGCGTCGAGAAGATGTTGCAGCTTGCCCAACGGACCTCGGCCCCGAGCGCGTTGAGCGTCTCGATCAGCACGGCGGTCTGAATGGTCATGTGCAGGCTGCCCACGATCCGCGCGCCCTTGAGTGGCTTTGCCTCGCCATATTCGGCGCGCAGGGCCATCAGGCCCGGCATTTCGGTTTCGGCAATATCAAGCTCTTTGCGGCCATAGGCGGCGAGAGAGATATCCTTGACGATGTAATCCTGTGCCATCGGGGGTGGCTCCTTGCGATGCAAATTTGCAAGGCAGATAGCACCCACCCCCCCGATGGGCAATGCGCGTTTATCCGGCTACGCCTTCGGGTGCGGAGGCGGTCACACTGTTCCAGTGCTGGCCCGTGGCGACGACGCAAGCGACCCCGTCAGGGCGCGTCACGAAGACGGTGAAGCTGCCGGTTTCGTCCGAGGCCCAGACCTCGAGCAATTGTTGCGGGGATTGCAGCCCGCCCCCGGCGAGATGTTCCTTGTAGCGCCCTTCAAGCCGCTCGATGAGCGCAGCGCGCGGCAGGCAGGCCAGGCCCTGCGCCTGCGCCATGTCGGGCGGGGCGAGGGCTGCGGCGCCAAAGATGATCGCGGTGGAGCAAAGACGTTTGAACATGGGGTTCTCCTTTCATTCTGGCGCGGGATGCGCCGGTTTCATGTCAGGAATCTGGGAAACCCCGCGCCGTTTCGCACTAAAACTCGATGCACAAGCGCGTGTGGCGCGCGTGCGCGCCTCTGGCCTTGGCGCGCGCGCCGGGTTAGGTCTGGCCGATGACCCGGCTTACCTTCTCATCTCGCTCGGCACGGCTCCAGTATCATCTTTTGATGGCGCTCTTCCGGCTTGCCGTGACGCGCGGCCTTTATGGCCGGTTCGCGCGGGGCCTTGCGCGATTGTTTCCCGAAGGTAACGCCGTTTCTGTCCACGAGGGTGACGCCCCTCCGTTCCGCATCGCGCTCGGCGACGGTTACTGGACCCGCTTCGCGCTTTACCGCGCGCCCTATGAGCCCGAGGTTGCCGCCGTCCTGCGCGCTTGTGCCGGGGCCACGCCGCTCTTTTGCGATCTGGGGGCGAACAAGGGCTGGTGGACGACCCGCGCCGCGCCGCTCTTTGCGCGCGTGATCGCGGTCGAGGCGTCGGCGGCTACCTTCGCCGACTTGCGGGCCAATGCCGCGCACCTGCCCAATGTGACCCTGCACCGGGCCGCCATCCATGCGCGCTCGGGCCAGACGCTCCGCTTCGTGAACACGCATCTCAGCCACGCCTCGGCGCGGCTGATGGGCGACGCCCCGGCGGCGGCCGTGGACAAGATCGAGACCGTGCGGACGCTGGCCATTGACGACCTCGTGCCCGAGGGCGTGGCCGCGGTGATCAAGCTCGATATCGAGGGAGCGGAGAGTGCCGCCATCGACGGGGCTGCGCGCGCGCTGGCACAAGGGGCGGTGCTGATCTACGAGGACCACGGCAATGATCCGGCCTGCACGGTCAGCGCGCGCCTTCTTCAGGACCCCGATATGCTGCTATTTTCCATAAATACGGGCTTGGTTCCCATGCCCGATCTCGCCGCCATCGCGGCGCGCAAGAGCGATCCCTACACGGGCTACAACTTTCTTGCCGCACAGGCCGGATCACCGCTTTTGGCGGCGCTCCGGCGACGTTTTTCGGAAAAGTGATCCGTGGGGCAGGGTCCGGCAGGGCCGAAGGGCCGTTCCGTCAGAGGATCGCCATGGCCGACAGCACAAAAGTGCCGATGATCGCGCCATAGACGATCACGACGGCCTGCCAGGAGGCCGAGTGCATACGCAGTTCGCGGTTCAACTCGTCGCGGGTCATATCTGGCCTCCGTATCCTGAGGGTTGTCATCGCGCGACCGGCCTGTCGATCACACCCGCCACATAATGGAAATTTCTGTCCGCACAATGGCTGGAAACAGTTTTATTCATGCGTTTTCGGCAAGGTGTTGCAGCGCAGCATGCATAGCGCACGAAAGCGGAATTCCGGCGTTCGGAACCGGCATCGCGCGCCCGCCTTGACAGGCCCCGTCAGGCGATGACGGAGCCCGCCGATCAGGCCGGTATACCCTGCAACGGCATCACCTCGAGCACGCCCTCGCGCCGTGCCCGGATCGCCTGTGCGGCCGCGTGAGAGCCCGCCAGCGTGGTGAAATAGGGGATGCGGTCATAAAGCGCGACCGCACGGATCTCGCGGCTGTCCTCGACCGCCTGCGCGCCCTCGGTGGTGTTCATCACCAGAGCAATCGCGCCATCCTTGAGCATGTCCACGATGTTGGGGCGGCCCTCATAGACCTTGTTGACCACCTCGCAGGCGATCCCCTTCTCCGTGAGGAAGGCACCCGTGCCGCGCGTGGCGACAAGCGCGAAGCCAAGGCTGGTGAGGATGTCCGCCGTGTCGATCAGTTGCGCGGTCTTGTCGCTGTCGCGCACCGACACGAACACCGTGCCGCCTTCGGGCAGGGTCACGCCCGCGCCCATCTGCGCCTTGAGAAAGGCGCGCGGGAACGACACGTCCCATCCCATCACCTCACCGGTAGAGCGCATTTCGGGGCCAAGGATCGTATCGACGCCGGGGAAGCGGGCAAAGGGCAGCACCGCCTCCTTGACCGAGAACCACGGCATGTCCGGGTCCGCCAGCGTCATCTGGTCAGCCATCGGCAGGGTGCCGGGGCGCGTATCGCGCGGATAGGGGCCGCGATGCGGAAATGCCTCAAGGCTTTCGCCCGCCATGAGCCGCGCGGCGATGGAGGCAATGGCCGAATCCGTGGCCTTGGCCACGAACGGCACGGTGCGGCTGGCGCGCGGGTTCACCTCGATCAGGTAGATGTCATCGCCCTTGACCGCGAATTGCACGTTCATCAGGCCCACGACGCCAAGCGCGCGCGCCAGCGCCTCGGTCTGGCGGGTGATCTCGTCGATGATCGCGCGCGAGAGCGAATAGGGCGGCAGCGAGCAGGCGGAATCGCCCGAATGCACGCCCGCCTCCTCGATATGCTGCATGATGCCCGCGACATGCACGCGGGTACCGTCGCAGAGCGCATCGACATCGCATTCGATGGCCCCCGAGAGATAACTGTCAAGCAGCACCGGGCTTTTGCCCGACACGACCACCGCCTCGGAAATGTAGCGCTCCAGATGGGCCATGTCGCGCACGATCTCCATCGCGCGGCCGCCCAGAACATAGGACGGGCGGATCACCAGCGGAAAGCCGATTTCCTCGGCGATGGCCAGCGCCTGCGCATCCGTGCTGGCGATGCCGTTATGCGGCTGTTTCAGCCCCAACCGGGTAACGAGCGCCTGAAACCGCTCGCGGTCCTCGGCCAGATCAATCGCGTCGGGCGTGGTGCCGAGAATGGGGATGCCCTCGGCCTCGAGCGCGCGGGCGAGTTTCAGGGGCGTCTGCCCGCCGAATTGCACGATCACCCCGTGCAGCGTGCCGCGCTCCTGCTCCACGCGCAGAATTTCCATGACATGCTCGAAGGTGAGCGGCTCGAAGTAAAGCCGGTCGGAGGTGTCGTAATCGGTGCTGACCGTCTCGGGGTTGCAGTTGATCATGATCGTCTCGTAGCCCACGTCCGAGAGCGCGAAGCAGGCGTGACAGCAGCAATAATCGAACTCGATCCCCTGTCCGATCCGGTTGGGGCCGCCGCCGAGGATCACCACCTTCTTGCGGTCCGAGGGGCGCGCCTCGCATTCCACCTCGCCCATCATCGGGGCCTCGTAGGTGGAATACATATAGGGCGTCTGTGCCTCGAATTCGGCGGCGCAGGTGTCGATGCGCTTGAACACGGCGTGCACGCCAAGGTTCCGGCGCGCGCGGCGCACCTGATCCTCGTCGCGGCCCGTCAGCGTGGCCAGCCGCGCATCGGTAAAGCCCATCATCTTGAGGCGGCGCAGGCCCTCCTCGGTCACGGGCAGGCCGTCGCGGCGGATACGTTCCTCGGCCTCGACGATCTCGCGGATGCGGGCGAGGAACCACGGATCATAGGCCGTGGCGGCGTTGATTTCGTCATCTGTCAGGCCATGGCGCATCGCCTGCGCGATGGTGCGCATCCGGTCAGGGGTGGCCACCGAGAGGGCGCGGGTGATCGCGGCCTTCTCGGGGGCACCCTCGATGGCGATTTCGTCAAAGCCCGTGAGGCCCGTCTCCATCGAGGCAAGCGCCTTTTGCAGGCTCTCGTGGATGGTGCGGCCAATCGCCATCGCCTCACCCACCGATTTCATCGCGGTGGTGAGATGCGGCTTGGCTCCGGGGAACTTCTCGAAGGCAAAGCGTGGGATCTTGGTGACGACATAATCAATCGTCGGCTCGAAACTGGCGGGCGTCACCCTCGTGATGTCGTTGTCCAACTCATCCAGCGTATAGCCCACGGCCAGCTTGGCCGCGATCTTGGCAATCGGGAAACCGGTGGCCTTGGATGCCAGCGCCGAAGACCGCGACACGCGCGGGTTCATCTCGATCACCACCATGCGGCCATCGGCGGGGTTGATCGCCCACTGCACGTTGGACCCACCCGTCTCCACCCCGATCTCGCGCAAGACGGCGATGGAGCCGTTGCGCATCATCTGGTATTCCTTGTCGGTCAGCGTCAGCGCCGGGGCCACGGTGATCGAATCGCCCGTATGCACGCCCATCGGATCGACGTTTTCGATGGAACAGACGATGATCGCGTTATCCGCGCGGTCGCGGACCACCTCCATCTCGAATTCCTTCCAGCCCAGAAGGCTCTCGTCGATCAGGATCTGGCTCACGGGCGAGGCATCGAGGCCGGATTTGCAGAAATGGATGTAATCGTCGCGGTTATAGGCGATGCCGCCCCCCGTTCCGCCAAGGGTAAAGGCCGGACGGATGATCGCGGGCAGGCCCACGTAATCAATCGCCGCCATGCACTCTTCCATGGTGTTGGCGATGGTGGCCTTGGGGTTCTCGATGCCGAGCCGGTCCATCGCCTCGCGGAAAAGCTTGCGATCCTCGGCCATTTCGATGGCCTGCCGGTTGGCACCGATCAACTCCACGCCGAATTTTTCCAGCACGCCCATATCGGCCACCGCCAGCGCGGTGTTGAGGCCCGTCTGCCCGCCCATCGTGGGCAAGAGCGCATCGGGGCGTTCCTTCTCGATGATGCGCGCGACCACCTCGGGCGTGATCGGTTCGATATAGGTGGCGTCCGCCAGCCCCGGATCGGTCATGATCGTGGCGGGGTTGGAGTTCACGAGGATGACGCGGTAACCCTCTTCGCGCAGCGCCTTGCAGGCCTGAGCGCCGGAATAGTCGAACTCGCAGGCCTGTCCGATGATGATGGGCCCCGCGCCGATGATCATGATGGATTTGATATCGGTTCTCTTCGGCATGTCGGTCCCCTGACGGCTGGCAGCGGGCGCAGGCCGAAGGGGCCGCGCGCCCAAATTCTCGGGGGTTATAGCTATCGTCCGCCGGGGCGCAAGGGGCATTGCCGACCGGCCCTCAGGACATGCCCGGACCCTCCGGCGCGGTATCGAGAATCACCCGGTCGAGCGCGCCCATCCCCGCGCCATCGCGCTGCGGATAAAGGATCAGCCGGTCGATCACCTGCCCGGCCAGCGCCCCGGCCTCGAAGGTCACGTAACCGGCCTCGCTCGAGGTGAATTGCTCGCGCGCCACCAGATGCGCGCCCAGATAGCCCTCGGCCCGGATCACCGGCGTGCCCGCCTCGGCCTGCCAGTCGAGCGAGACGAAGGTGAAGGGCGCGTCGCGCAGGATCGCCAGCGCGCCGGGCGCGCCCATCCCGCCCTCTATTTCATGTGGCCCGTCGGTGCCGTCGCCCGATTTGCCGGGGCCCGAGATCACGAGGTTGCGCGTCACGAGGCGAAATCCGTCCTCGGCCATCTCGGGCGGGGCCGCGCCCGCACCATATCCCTCGAACCCGAGCGAAACCGGCCCGGCCCCCGCGGCCCCTGCCAAGAGTGCAAGCACGGCTGCCCCCGCGTGCCGTTTGACCCTCGCTGCCATGTCCCCGCTCCGTGCACGCCCCTCGCGCGCCAGCGTCGCGCGCGCCAGCCACGCTGTCAACGCCATCCCCCTGCGCGAATCCGTGGCAAAGCGACGTTTTTGTGGGTGGCGCGTGCGGGTAGCAAGGCTAAATAGCCCCTACCACGCTGGCGGAGTCATCATGCGGATCAGGTTCGACCACGGCCCCGACGGGGCGGCTTGCGCCTTTGCTGCCCCCGAGCGCCTCATCGTGGCGCAGGAGGCGGCGGAGGTGGCACCTGCGCTTGCCGCGCTCGATGCGGCGCGGGCGGGTGGGGCCTGGGTCGCGGGCTTTGCCAGCTACGAGATGGGCTTCGCGCTCGAGCCGCGCCTTTTGCCTCTGATGCCCGCACGCCGCCGCCTGCCGCTCTTGCAGTTCGGGGTCTATGATGGCCCGCAGGCGGCGGCGGCGCTGGCCGCCTGTCGCGCCGCACTGGGCCGCGCACGGCCCGACTGGGACGCCGCGCGCTATGCGCAGGCCTTCGCGCGGGTTCACGCGCTGATAGGCGCGGGCGACATCTATCAGGCCAACCTGACCTTTCCGCTTGCCCTTGCCGCCACCGGCAGCGCGCAGGCGCTTTTTGCCGCGCTCGCCGCAGTGCAGCCGGTGCGTTATGGTGCCCTGATCGAGGCCGACGGCTTGCCCGCGATCCTGTCGCGCTCGCCCGAGCTTTTCTTTCGCACCGATGCCGCAGGCGGGATCGAGACGCGCCCCATGAAGGGCACGCAACCCCGCAGCACCGACCCGGCCGAGGATGCGCGGCGGCGCTTCTTCCTGCAATCGGACGAGAAGAACCGCGCCGAAAACCTGATGATCGTGGACCTTTTGCGCAACGATATCAGCCGGGTGAGCCTGTCCGGCTCTGTCCGAGTGCCCGAGCTTTTCACCGTCGAGAGCTATGAGACCGTCCACCAGATGACCTCGCGCATCACCGCGCGGCTTTTGCCCGGCACGGGCCTTGCCGCGATCCTCGGCGCGCTCTTTCCCTGCGGCTCGATCACCGGCGCGCCCAAGATCCGCGCGATGGAGATCCTCGCCGGGGTCGAGGCGCGCGCGCGCGACATCTATTGCGGCACCATCGGCTGGGCCGCCCCCGATGGGCGCGCCGAATTCAACGTGGCCATCCGCACGCTGATGCTGGAGGGGGGCGCGGCGCGGCTCGACGTGGGGGGCGGCGTGGTTCATGACAGCACGGCCGCGGGCGAATACGAGGAGGCGCTGTGGAAGGCGCGCTTTGCCCGCCTTGCCGCGCCGGTGACATGAGCGGCTATTCTGCCGCCCGCTTCAGCCCCGCCGCTTCGTCCCGATAAAGGTAGTCGCGGGTCAGCGGCACCGCGTCCTGTTTCGGTGTCATCTGGAACTGGAACACCACCTGATTGTAGAGCCGAAAGGTCAGCTCGCTGGCAATGAGGTAATAGCGCCACATCCGGCAGAACCGATCATCATAGAGCGCGCGCGCCTTGTCGATATTGGCCTCGAACCGCGCGCGCCATTCGCGCAGCGTCTCGGCATAGTGCAGACGCCAGACCTCGACATCGGTGGTCACCAGCTTGTGCCGCTCCACCGCCGACACCGCCTCGGACATGGACGGGCAGTAACCGCCGGGGAAGATGTATTTGAGGATCCACGGGCTTGTCGCCGCAGGCGGCCCCGCGCGCCCGATCGTGTGGATGAGCGCCACGCCGTCATCGGCCAGAAGCCGCCGCACCGTGGCGAAATAGGCGTCGTAATGCGGCACGCCGACATGCTCGAACATGCCCACCGACACGATGCGGTCGAAATGTCCCGTCACGTCGCGGTAATCCATCAACTCGAACCGCGCCCGGTCTGCCAGCCCCGCTTTTTCGGCGCGCATGTTGGCCATGGCGTGCTGTTCGCGCGAGAGGGTGACGCCCGTGACATCGGCCCCGAAGTCGCGCGCGAGCATCAACCCCATACCGCCCCAGCCGCAGCCGATATCGAGCACGCGCATCCCCGGCTCTATCAGCAGCTTCTTGGCGATATGCTGTTTCTTGGCCTCTTGCGCCTCTTCCAGGGTCATGCCCTCACGTGCGAAATAGGCGCAGGAATATTGCCGGTCCGCATCAAGGAAGAGATCGTAGAGATCGCCCGACAGGTCATAATGATGCGCCACGTTGGCCTGTGCGCGCGCCGCCGGGTTGAACTGATCCCACCGCCGCTTGAGCCAGCGCAGCGCCTCGAGCGGGCGGCGGAACGCGGGCTGTCCCTGTGCCGCGATGTTGACCATGGCAAGGCTGAGAAAGCCGTAGACATCATCGCCCTCGACGGTGAAGGAGCCGTCCATATACCCCTCTCCCACCCCCATGTCGGGCGAAAGCACGATGCGGCGCGGCAGGCTCGGGTCGCTCATCGCCACGGAGATTTCGGGGCCATCGCCGGGGCCATAGCTGCGCCGCACCCCGTCGGGATATGTCACATGAAGCCGCCCCTGGCGGAAGAAATGGCGCAACAGCCGGTCAAGCGCACTGGTCCACATCGCACACCTCCAATCCCGCGCCTCATCGGCGCATTCTTCGGCGGTCTGTTCCTGCTCCACTCCCCCCTATTCTACCGAAATCGCCTTGTCTGTAAACGGCTTCTGCCGTGCCCCCGAGACGAACGCATTAGGCCGGTATCGGTGTGCGCAGGACAGGCCGACGCCGAGGGAGGGGCGCTATCGCTGCGTTTCGAGGACGGGCAGGCGGCCTTGCGATCCGGGCCTGGTGGCACGTCAGGACGCGGGTCGCAAAGAAAAAGGGCCGGTCCTCACGGACCGGCCCCCGACATGATCTTTCGGCAGGACCTATTCCTGCTGACCCATGAACATGAGCAGGAACTGGAACATGTTCAGGAAGCTGATGTAGAGGCTCAGCGCGCCGTCATAGGCGGCCTTGTCCAGCCATTCCTGATCGCCATGCGCGGCATGGGCGACATAGGTGCTCTTGATCTCCTGCGTGTAGAAGGCCGTCAGCCCCGCGAAGATCAGCAGGCCGATGGCCGAGATGGCGAACATCATCGCGGGCGATTGCAGGAAGATGTTGAGGATCATCGCCACGATCAGGCCGATCACGCCCATGATCAGGAAGGTGCCCCAGCCCGAGATGTCCTTTTTCGTGGTGTAGCCCCAGAGCGAGAGGCCGGCAAAGGCAATCGCCGTCACGAGAAAGGTCTGCACGATCGAGAAACTGGTAAAGACCAGAAAGATCGAGCTGAGCGAGATACCGATCAGCGCCGCGAAGCCGAAGAAGGCAAGCTGCACGCCCGCAGCCGACGCGCGGCGCATCACAGCGCCCCAGCCAAGGAAGATGAACGCAAGCGGTGCCAGCATCACCACCCATTTGAGCGGCGAGAGATAAAGCGCCGCACCAAGGCCCGAAAGCAGCTTGCCGTTGGGAAGCTGCGCGGCGGCCGCCGAAGGATCGGTGGTCACCGCCAGCCCGGCTATGGCCCATGCCGCCAGCGCGGTGATGAGCATGCCGACGGACATGGTGCCGTAGACCTTGTTCATGTGCGCGCGCAGGCCCGCGTCAATCTCGGCGGTGCGAACGCCCGGCGCCGTCCGGATTGTGTTGAACTCTGCCATAGATACCTCCAGTTGAATGGCCACCCCGTCGCGGGGCTTTGGGGGTAATATCGGCAAGGCAGGCGGGCGTTTCAAGTATTTCCGACGGTTTCCGACATGTTTTTGCGCGGGGGCCGCGCAACGGCCCGTGAATCACGCAGGCAGGTCCCAGAACGGGCGTCCCGCCTCGTGCTTTGCCTCGGCGCGGGTCAGGCCCAGATCGGCCAGCGCGGCGTCATCCAGCCGCTCGAGCGCGCGGCGCTGCTGCCAGACCGCGATCATGCGCAAAACGGCAGAGCGGTGCGGCAGGTCAAAGGGCAGGGCGGGGGCAAGGGCGCGGGGCGACATGGGTTATCCTTCTCTTGACGTGACGCGGTGGTCATGGTCCATCTCTCGCGTTGATCTTTTCGCGCAATCGGATCAATTTTGAAAATGAATGTTTGTGGAATGCACCATCACAAGGATTGAACGATGCGCAACCTCGACATCGCCACCCTGCGCGCGATCGTCGCCGTGGCCGATCATGGCGGCGTCACGCGGGCGGCGGCCATGCTCAACCTCACGCAATCCGCCGTCTCGATGCAGATCAAGCGGCTGGAAGAGATGCTGGGGCTTGCGCTGTTTGACCGGGCCAACCGGCGCGTGGCGCTCACGGCCTCGGGCGAGCAGCTTTTGCGCTATGCCCGGCGCATTCTCGACCTCAATGACGAGGCCGTGGCGCGGCTGACCGAGCCGGTCTATGAGGGCGAGTTGAGCCTCGGCATCCCGGATGACATCGTCTACCCGGTCGTGCCGCGCGTGCTCAAGCAGATCAACGCCGCCTATCCGCGTGTCAACGTCAACCTGCGCGCCAGCAATACCGTGCGGTTGCGTGCGGCGCTTGCGCGCGGCGAGATGGACCTGATCCTGACCACCGAGGAAGGGGTGGAGCCCGGCGGCGAGACCCTGACCGAAATCCCCCTGCGCTGGAGCGGGGCGCGGGGCGGGCACTGCTGGAAGCGCCGCCCGCTGCGCCTTGCCTTCACGCGCACCTGCATTTTCCGCAGCGTGGTGGAGCGCCGTCTCGATGCGGCGGGGATCGACTGGGAAATGGCGGTCATCTCGGACGATGTGCGCGCGGTCGAGGCGTTGGTGAGCGCCGATCTTGCCGTGGGGGCGCTGCTGGAGACCTCGATCCCGTCGCAGCAAGAAGCGATTGCGGCAGGCGATGCGCTCCCCGATCTTGGGGCGCAGAAAATCAACCTCTATGCGCGCGCGGGCGGCGATCCGCTGATCGGGGCGATGGCCGGGTTTCTGCGGCAGGGCTTCGGCTGCGAGGCGGCGGTGGCGGCGCGGCCCCGCCCGGCGCAGTCGGACGCGGCCTGAGCGCCCCCGAGGTGCCGATACCACCGGGCAGAGCTTGCACGTCAATGGTGGGGCTTACCTGTCGTCGTGACCGGGGGCGGTCGTGACCACGACCTTGCCGGTGGATTTGCGCGCGCGCAGCAACTCGAGCGCCCCGCCCGCGCGGTCCAGTGGCAGGACATGGCTGACATGTGGGCGCAACTGCCCGGCCTCATACCAGGTCAGAAGCTGGCGCAGGCTGTCGGTCACCACCTCGGGTCGGAACGCCAGGTAGCCACCCCAATAGAGACCCATCACGCTCAGGTTCTTGACCAGAAGATGATTGGCGGGGATTTGCGGCACCTCGCCACTGGCAAAACCGATGCTGAGAATCCGCGCCTCGGGGCGGCAGGCGCGCATCGCGGCCTTGAACTGATCGCCGCCCACCGGATCATAGACCACATCCACCCCGCCAAGTGCGCGGCAGGTATCGCGGATATCGTCCTTGGCCGCGTCAATCAGGTGATCGGCACCTGCGTCGCGCGCCACTGCAAGCTTGTCCTCACCGCGCGCGCAGGCGATGACCCGCGCGCCCATCAGCTTGCCGATCTCCACCGCCGTCAGGCCCACGCCCCCCGCCGCGCCGAGAACGAGCAGCGTCTCGCCCTGCTGAAGCCGCGCCTTGTGGTCGAGCGCGACATGGCTGGTGCCATAGGCGATCTGAAAGGCGGCGGCGTCGATAAATCCCATTGCCTCGGGCAGGAGCACGGCGCGCGCCGCCGGGAAGGTGCCGAATTCGGCAAGCCCCCCCTGACCGCCGAACACCGCCACCCGGTCGCCGCGTGCCAGCCCCTCGACGCCGGGGCCAAGTGTCTCGACGGTGCCCGCCACCTCCATGCCGAGGGTAAAGGGGGCCTCGGGCGTGTCCTGATACCGGCCCTCTATCATCAGCAGGTCCGCGAAGTTGAGACCGCAGGCGGCGATCCTGACGCCGATCTCACCCGGTCCGGGGGTTGGCGCGACGATTTCGGCCATGGTGGGGGCGGCCCCTGTCCGGGCGATGTGATAGGCGCGCATGGCGATCCTCCGGTTTTGCCTGGGCGTTGTGGGTAAGCGGGTGCGGCGTGTCTGTCTATCCGATTCGCGCGTCTGCGGGCCATGTGATGCTTACGTGATGATGACGTTACGTAAGGTTCTATCCAATCGGGTACATACCCGCATAAATTGCGGGACCTTTGATCAAATCCCTCGCGGTAAGCGCGAAAAATCTTGTAACGCAAAGGAATTTTGGTAGGGTCGCGCTGACGCTGCTGGGATGCGTGGCGGTCGTTTGTCGACACGGGGATGTGATCGCCCGTGTCTTTGTCAGGTACTTTATTGAGAGGAAAGAACATGCCGCACCCCGTGGATGTCCATGTTGGAAAGCAGATCCGTCACCGCCGTTGGCTGACGGGTATGACCCAGCAACAACTGGCAGAGGCGGTCGGGATCAAGTTTCAGCAGATCCAGAAATACGAGACCGGCGCGAATCGTGTGAGCGCATCCCGGCTCTGGGATATCGCCGAGGCTCTCGAGGTGGACGTTTCGTTCTTTTTCGACGGACTCACCAAGGAAGAGGGCGGCGGGACGACGCTTCCGGCCGATATCATCGGTGACAAGGAGGCGCTCGATCTGGTGCGCTCCTATTACGCGATCCCGGAAAACCAGCGCCGCCGCCTGTTCGATCTTGCCCGCGTGTTGAGCGAGGTGGCTTGAGGCCAACCGCCCCGCAGGCTATGGCACCCACAAAGACTGTGGTGGGGCCGGACAATGGATCACGATGCGATCATGACAACGGCGCACGCGCTGGCAGATGCCGCGCGGGCGACGATCCTGCCGTATTTCAGGGGCGATGCGCTCGATACCGAGAACAAGCACGCCTCGGGCGGGTTCGATCCCGTGACGGCCGCCGACCGCGCCGCCGAGCGCGCGATGCGCGCCGTGCTGGCGCGGATGCGCCCCGAGGATGGTATCCTGGGTGAGGAATACGGCGCGCAGGCCGGTCAAAGTGGCCTGACCTGGGTGCTTGATCCGATCGACGGCACCCGTGCCTTCATGGCGGGCGCGCCCACCTGGGGGGTGCTGGTCGCGGTGGCGAACGGCAGCGGCCCGATCTACGGTCTCATTGATCAACCCTATATCGGCGAGCGGTTCGAGGGCGGCTTTGGCCGCGCCCGGATGACCGGGCCGCAGGGCACGCGCGTCTTGCGCACCCGTGGCAACCGGCCACTGGCAGAGTGCGTGCTCTTCACCACCTTCCCCGAAGTGGGCAGTCCCGAGGAGGGGGCCGCTTTCGCCGCCCTGTCGCGGCAGGTGAAGCTGACGCGCTACGGGCTCGATTGCTATGCCTATGCGCTGCTCGCCGCCGGACAGATCGATCTGGTGGTGGAGGCGGGGCTGGCGGCCTATGACATTCAGGCCCCGATCGCCGTGATCGAGGCCGCAGGCGGCATCGTGACCGACTGGAACGGCGACCCTGTGCATGAGGGCGGGCGCGCCGTCGCGGCGGCAGGCCCCGAGCAACACGCGGCGGCGCTGGAAATCCTGTCGCGCCTGGCCTGATCTCAGCCGAAGATGCGCGGCTTGAGCTTCAGGATTGTCGCACCCATCTCCGCGCTGATCTCGCGCGCTGCCGCCAGCGCCTCCTGATGCGCGCCGTATCCCTTGGCCACCGCCGCCTCGATGGTGGCGCTCTGCACCATCGCGGCCACGAGTTCGGGATGATCACGCGCATAGCCCGGCCCGAAGGCCGCATCTATGGCGGCAATGGCCTCCGAGAGATGGCGGGCGGGATCGGTCATGGGCGGCTCCTTTCTCGTTGTTCGAAGAAAGTAGCGCGTCCGCCTGCGCGGTAAATCTCGGTCCCTGCGATTGTTTTCCGCGCCCGCACTCCCTATTCAGGCGCAAGACGACACCGACCGCGCGAAAGGGGAGACCATGGCCGAGACCGATGACGACCTGACCCCCGATACGGCCCCCGAGGCCGAGGATGACACGCCGCTCAGCCGCGCGCGCATCTCGCGCATCATGTATGCGCTCGACACAGAGGACCGCGATCTTCTGTGGTCCGAGATGGAGCCGCTCCACGCCGCCGACATCGCCGACCTTCTCGAACAGATCAACGCCTATGACCGGCGCCGCCTGATCACGCTTTACGGGCAGGAATTCGACGGCGAGATCCTGTCGGAACTGGACGAATCGATCCGCGAGGAGGTCATCGGCCTGCTGACGCCCGAGGTTCTGGCCGAGGCGGTGCGCGAGCTTGATTCCGACGATGTGGTGGACCTTGTCGAGGATCTGGAGGACGACCAGCAGGCCGCGATCCTCGACATTCTCGAGGATAGCGACCGCGTCGCCGTCGAGCAATCGCTCACCTATCCGGAATATTCCGCCGGTCGCCTCATGCAGCGCGAGGTGGTCATGGCCCCCGAACACTGGAGCGTGGGCGAGGCCATTGATTTTCTGCGCAATGCCGAGGAATTGCCCGAACAGTTCTATCATGTCACTCTGGTCGATCCGCGCCTGCACCCGGTGGGCAATGTCACGCTTGGACGCCTGATGGCCTCGCGCCGCGCGGTGCCGTTGCGCGATCTGGTGGAAGAGACGTTTCACCTCTTCAAGGTGACCGATGAAGAGGCCGATGTCGCCTATGCCTTCAACCAGTATCACCTGATTTCCGCGCCGGTGGTGGACGAGGCCGGGCGGCTTGTGGGCGTCATCACCATCGACGATGCGATGATCGTTCTGGACGAGGAACACGAGGAGGACATCCTGCGCCTTGCCGGTGTGGGCGAAGAGGGCGGCTTTTCCGGGCCGCTGATGGTGACGATCCGCAACCGGGCGCTGTGGCTTTTCGTGAACCTGCTGACGGCGATCCTTGCCTCTCTGGTGATCAACCGTTTCGCCGATACGATCGACCAGATGGTTGCCTTGGCGGTGCTCATGCCCATCGTCGCCTCGATGGGCGGCAATGCGGGCACGCAGACGATGACGGTGGCGGTGCGGGCGCTGGCCACGCGCGACCTGACCGCGCGCAACGCGCTGCGGATGATCGGACGCGAGATCACCGTGGGCGCGGCCAATGGTGCCGTTTTCGGCGTGGTGATGGCGCTTGTGGCGGGGGTCTGGTTCGGTGTGCCGGTGCTGGCCGCCGTGATCGCAGTGTCCATGCTGCTCACGCTGGTGGCCGCGGCGTTTGGCGGAATCGCCATTCCCATGGCGCTCGAGCGCGCAGGGATCGACCCCGCGCTTGCTTCGGGGCCGTTCGTGACCACGATCACCGATGTGGTGGGGTTTCTCACCTTTCTGGGCCTTGCCTCGCTGGTGCTGCTATGAGCGATCTGGCCGATGCCAAGGCCGCCGCGCGCAAGGCGGCCCTGGCCCGCCGCGCCGCCGCGCACCGCGCCTGCCCGCCGGGTGCGGCGGCGCTTTTGTCGTCGGTGCTGGCAGGCTATCGCGGCGTGCCGCTGGCGGGCTACATGCCGATCCGCTCCGAGATCGACCCCCTGCCCGCCATGGCCGAGGCCGCCGCGCATGGCCCTGTTGCGGTGCCGGTGATCGAGGGGGCGGGGCTACCTTTGCAGTTTTCAAGGTGGTCACCGGGCTGCGCGCTGCGCGACGGGCCGTTCGGGGCAAAGGTGCCGGAGGTGAATGACTTCATCACACCCGAAATCCTGATCGTGCCGCTGGTGGCGTTTGACCGCGCGGGCGGGCGGCTGGGCTATGGCGGCGGGTTCTACGACCGGACGCTGCAAGGGCTGCGCGCCCTGCGCCCGACCCTTGCCATCGGCTTTGCCTATGGCGCGCAGGAGGCCGAGGGCCTGCCGCTGGAGCCTACGGATCAACCCCTCGACATGGTCGTGACCGAAGCCGAGGTGATCGACAGGCCGCGCCGGGGCTGAACCGGGGCGGCGCTCAGGCCTCTGGACCAAGCCGGGCCCGCACCTCGGCCATGAAATCCTCGCCGCGCTTCTCGAAATTGTCGTATTGGTCAAAGCTGGCGGCGGCGGGGGCGAGCAGTACCACCTCGCCCGGCTGCGCCTCGGCCATGGCGCGGTCGACCGCGCGGGCCATGGTGGTGCAGATCTCGACCTCCACCCCCGCAAGCCCCATGGCAAACTGCGCCGCCTCGCGCCCGATCACATAGGCCTTGGCGACATGGGGCAGGGCGGGGGCAAGCGCGCCCAGACCGCCCTCCTTTTCCAGACCGCCGCAGATCCAGCGGATGCGCTCGAAGGCCAGAAGCGCCTTCAGCGCGCTGTCCACGTTGGTGGCCTTGCTGTCGTTGACAAAGCGCACGCCGTCCGCCTCGGCCACAAGCTGCGAGCGGTGTGGCAGGCCCCTGAAACTGTGCAAGCCCGCCTCGATCACGCGCGGGGCAAGGCCAAGGCTGCGGCAGGCGGCATAGGCGGCGCAGGCGTTCTGGTGGTTATGCGCGCCGGGCAGGCCGGGGATGGCGCGCAGGTCGATGGCCCCCACCTGACGGCCCTTGCGGTATTCGCTCAGAAACCCCTTGCGGGCAAAGACCGTCCAGCCGGGGCCGGTCAGCTTGCCGCTGACCGAGATGCGGATCACCCGGTCATCGCCCGGCGCTTCGGAGAGTTGACCGGCAAGATAGCGCCCCTCGGGCTCGTCCACGCCGATCACGGCGCGGTCCGGTCCGCCCTCCGCAAAGAGCCGCCGCTTGGCCGCGAAATAGCCGCCAAGCCCGCCGTGACGGTCAAGGTGGTCAGGTGAGAAATTGGTGAAAAGGGCGATATCGGGGGTAAGCGCGCGGGCAAGATCGGTCTGGTAGCTGCTGAGCTCCAGCACCACCACGCCGCCCTCTCCGGGCGGGTCGAGATCGAGCACGCCGCGCCCGATATTCCCGGCAAGCTGCGCGGGATGGCCCGCCTCGGTCAGAATGTGGTGAATGAGTGCCGACGTGGTGGATTTGCCGTTCGAGCCGGTGACGGCGATGACCTTGGGCGGCTGCTCGAACCCGTCCCACTCGGGCGTGGCGAGCGAGCGGAAGAAGAGACCGATATCGTTGTCGACCGGCACGCCCGCGGCCGTGGCCGCCGCAATGGCGGGATGCGGCGCGGGGTAGAGATGGGGGATGCCGGGGCTGGTGACGAGGCTGGCGATACCGTCAAAGGCCCCGGCGCGGGTGAGGTCCGTGACGGCGAGGCCCTCGGCCTCGGCGCGCGCGCGGCTCTCGGGGTTGTCGTCCCAGACCACCACCCCGGCCCCGCCCGCCAAGAGCGCGCGCGCCGCGGAAAGCCCCGAGCGCCCGAGGCCCAGAACCGCCGCGCGCTGCCCCTCCATGCCCCGCACCCTGATCATTGCGCCCGTCCCTTCCCGAAGCCATCGGCGGAGCGAGAGTGCCCCGGCACCGCAGCGCGCGCAAGCGGGTTCGTCCGGGTCTTGCGTGACGGGGGGATGTCGCGCCGCGCGCGCAACCTCCCCCTTGCCATACCCGGTGTGCGGCGTATGGTGCGGGCAAGCGAGAGGTGCCGCAGTGCAGCAAGACGAGACCCATATCACCCTCATCACCCCGTCGGCCCCGGTGCAGATCGCCACCCATGGCGGGCGGGCGAAATGCCTGCAACGGCTGGTGCGGCTCCATCTGCCGGTCCCGCGCACGCTGGCGCTGTCCTTTGCCGCCGTCCACCGGATCGCGGCCGGAGACATGCCCGACATGGCGCGCCTGCTCGATCCGTTCGGGCCGGGCACGCTTCTTTGTGTGCGCCCCTCCTCGGAGGACCCGGATTGGGGCGGGCCGGGGGCGGTGCTCAATATCGGGATCAACGATGCGCGCTTTGTGGGGTTGTCCGAGCAGATCGGCAAACGCGCGGCTTCGGAAATCTACCTGCGCTTCGTTCAGGGCTACGCGATCCATGTGGCGCGGCTTGACCCGGATATCTTTGACGATGTGGACAATGACCCGGTGAGGGGCCTGTCACAGGCCCTGCGCGCCTATGAGGACGAGACCGACGAGGAATTTCCCCAGGATCCGGCGGTGCAGCTTTCGGAGGTGCTGCGCTCCATGGCGCGCGCCTGGGAAGGCACGACAGCGCGGCTCTTGCGGCAAGCCAAGGGCGCGCCCGCCGATGCGGGCCTTGGCCTTGTGGTGCAGGAACTGGCGCTCGGGCTTGGACCGGGCGAGAGCGGATCGGGTGTCATGCAACTGGTGGACAGCCGCACCGGTGCCGACCAGATCACCGGGCGCTACCTGAGCCAGAGCCAGGGGCGCGACGCGCTGCGCGGCGGCGAGGACGCGCTCTATCTCACGCGCGACCCGCGCGGCCCGTCGCTTCAGGAGCTTGCCCCCGACGCGTTCGACGAGATCCTCGCCCATACCCGTCTCATGCGCGAAAAGCTGCGCGAGGAGATGCAGACCGAATTCACCATCGAGGATGGCCGCGTCTGGATTCTCGATGGCCTCCGCGTGGCGCGCAGCGCGCGCGCGGCGGTGGCCATTGCGGTGCGGATGGCCGAGGACGGTGTCATCACGCGCGAAGAGGCGCTGATGCGGATCGAGCCGCGCGCGCTCAACGAATTGCTGCACCGGCAGGTGGACCCCGACGCGCCGCGCGACATTCTTGCGCGCGGGATTGCCGCGAGCCCCGGCGCGGCCTCCGGCAAGGTCGTCTTTTCGGCAGCCGAGGCGCAGGCGGCGGCGGCGCGTGGCGAGCCCTGCGTTCTGGTGCGCCGCGAGACCAGCACAGAGGATATCCGCGGGATGCATGCCGCGCGCGCCGTGCTGACCGAGCGGGGCGGCATCACCAGCCATGCGGCCGTGATCGGGCGCGGCATCGGCCTGCCCTGCGTGGTGGGGGCCTCGGAGATCCGCTTTCAGACCCGGCGCAAGATGCTGACCATGCCTGACGGGCGCGTGGTCAAGGCGGGCGAGACGATCACCATCGACGGGACCAACGGCCATGTGCTTGCCGGCGAGGCCCCGCTTCTGGAGGCGGCGCGCGACGACGCGTTCCAGACGCTGATGAGCTGGGCCGACGGCACCCGCGACATCGCCGTGCGCGCCAATGCCGACACCCCTGCCGATGCGGAACTGGCGCGCCATTTCAACGCCAAGGGCATCGGCCTGTGCCGGACCGAGCACATGTTCTTCGAAGCCGACCGCCTGACGGTCATGCGCGAGATGATCTTTGCCGACACGCCGGCCGACCGGGCGGCGGTGCTCGAGCGCCTTTTGCCCATGCAGCGCGCGGATTTCGCGGAGCTTTTCCGCATCATGCAGGGGCAGCCTGTCTGCATCCGTCTCTTTGACCCGCCGCTGCACGAGTTCATGCCCGCAGATCGGGCGGGGCATGTGCAACTGGCCGAAGCGCTCGATCTGCCGGTGTCCGATGTCACCCGCCGGGTCGAGGCGCTGGCCGAATACAACCCCATGCTGGGGATGCGCGGCGTGCGTCTGGGCATCACCATGCCCGAGATCTATGACATGCAGGCGCGCGCCATCTTCGAGGCGACGCTGGAGGCCAGCCGGGACGGCGCGCCGGTCGTGCCCGAGATCATGATCCCGCTGGTCAGCGCGCGCCGCGAGGTGGAACTGGTCAAGATGCGGGTGGATGCCGTGGCCGCCGCCGTGCGCAACGAGACCGGGCGCGACTTTGCCTTTCGGCTGGGCGTCATGGTCGAGACGCCGCGCGCGGCGCTGTGCGCCGGAGAGATCGCGCCGCTGGTTTCGTTCCTCAGCTTCGGCACCAACGACCTGACACAGATGACCTATGGCCTGTCGCGCGACGATGCCGGGCGCTTCATGTCGACCTATGTGCAGCAGGGCGTCTACCCGGAGGACCCGTTTCATGTGCTCGATGTCGACGGGGTCGGAGAGCTTTTGCGCATCGGTGCCGAGCGCGGGCGCGCGGCCAACCCGGACGTGGTTCTGTCGATCTGCGGCGAACATGGCGGCAATCCCGAATCAATCGGCTTCTGCCGCGATGTCGGTTTTACCTATGTGAGTTGCTCGCCCTTCCGGGTGCCGGTGGCGCGACTTGCTGCCGCACAGCTTGCCGTGCGCGACAAGATGGGGTAGCGCGCCGCCCGATACGCGCAATATCTGACATGACAAGCCCTTGTTTCTGGACATAAACCGCCATAGGCGGAGCCTTGCCGACCGCTCGGGTGGACCTTTGGACGGCTTTCGTCTAGTGCGCTCGCAACTGACGAGGCGGGCCGCTGGCCTGTCCAAGGCAAGGAGACGATGCATGAAACGGATTCTGTGGACCGTAGCGCTGGCTGCGGGGCTGACAGGCCCGGTGCTGGCGGATACCCCCGTAACACGATTGATGGAACAGGAAACGCGCGCGCTGCGCGCCATTCCGGGCGACCGCATGGCCAGCTATATCAGCCGCCCCGAGATCGGGATCGACTATTCCCGAGAGTGGCTCAGCCAGCAGCGTGTGGGCACGCTCGACCGCGAGACGCACTGCCTCGCCGAGGCGCTTTATTTCGAGGCCCGCGGCGAGAGCGTGCGCGGGCAGTTCGCGGTGGCCGAGGTGATCCTCAACCGCGTTGACAGCACCGCCTTTCCCGATACGCTCTGCGGCGTGATCCATCAGGGCACGGGGCGCAAGTATCAGTGCCAGTTCACCTATACCTGTGACGGCAACTCCGACACCATCGCCAACAAGGGCGCTTTTGATCAGGTGAGCCGGGTGGCCCGCCTGATGGTCGAGGGTGCGCCGCGGCGTCTGACCGACGGGGCCACGCATTACCACACCCGCGCTGTCAATCCCCGTTGGGCCCGCGTGTTCCCGCGCACCGCCAGCATCGGCGTGCATCACTTCTACCGCCAGCCGACGCAGCTCTCGCAGAACTGACAGCGGACAACCCGCCTTTGCGCCAGAATCGCGGTTGACTCGCGCGCGCGCGCCGCTAAAAGGCGGGGTTCATGGGATATTCGCGGATGCACGTCATCCGCCGCAGGAGACGACACATGGCGAAGCCGACCACCATCAAGATCCGCCTCAATTCGACCGCGGGCACCGGGCATTTCTACGTGACCAAGAAGAACGCCCGCACCATGACCGAAAAGATGACAGTGCGCAAATACGACCCCGTCGTGCGCAAGCATGTCGAATACAAGGAAGGCAAGATCAAGTAAGATCGCCCCTTGCGACGGTTGCGAAAACCGCGCCCGGTTGGGCGCGGTTTTTCTTTGCGCAATCCGCCCCGAGGCACGGCCCCCGAAATGCAAAACGCCCCGGCGCGGGGGCCGGGGCGCGTCATGTCCGGAAGGCCGGGCTTATTGGAGGCGGCCCATGGCCACGGCCACATCGGCCATGCGGCACGAAAAGCCCCACTCGTTGTCATACCAGGCCAGCACCCGCACCAGCCGCTTGCCGGTGACCTTGGTGAGGTCCGGCGCGAAGATCGAGCTTTCCTCGGTATGGTTGAAGTCGATGGAGACCTTGGGCTCCGGGTCATATCCCAGAACACCCTTCATCGCGCCCGCTGCCGCCTCGGCCACGACCTCGTTGACGTCCGCCTTGGTCACGTCACGCTCGGCGATGAACGTCAGGTCCACCGCCGAGACATTGGGCGTGGGCACACGGATGGCCGAACCGTCAAGACGCCCTGCAAGCTCCGGCAGCACCTCGCCAAGCGCCTTCGCGGCCCCGGTGGAGGTGGGGATCATCGACATGGCGGCGGCGCGGGCGCGGTAGAGGTCATTGTGGCGGCGGTCCAGCGTCGGCTGATCGCCGGTATAGGCGTGGATCGTGGTCATGATGCCCGATTCGATGCCGATCCCCTCATGCAGCACCTTGGCCAGCGGCGCGAGACAGTTGGTGGTGCAGGAGCCGTTCGAGATCATCTTCTCGCCCGATTGCAGCATCGCGTCGTTGACGCCGAAAACCACGGTGCGGTCCACGTTCTTGGCAGGCGCCGAGATCAGCACCTTGCGTGCGCCGCGCTCCAGGTGCGCGCGGGCCTTGAGGCCGTCGTTGAAATTGCCGGTGCACTCGAGCACCACATCGACACCCTCCCAATCCAGCTCGTTGAGATCGTATGTCGACATCACGTCAATCGGTCCGCGCCCCAGATCGAGCGTGCGGCCCTCCACCGTGACCGTGTGGCCAAAGCGGCCATGCACGCTGTCGTAGCGCATCAGATGTGCGGCGGTCTCGATCGGGCCGGTGGCGTTGACCTTGACGACCTTGATATCGTTGCGCAGGCTCTCGGAAATGTGGGCCAGCGTGCAGCGGCCGATGCGGCCGAAACCATTGATGCCGACGGTAATTGTCATGGGGCGACTCCTGTTCGGAAGGTTACGCGCGGTATAGACGGCGCGCGCGCGTTCGGGAAGCCGCAATGCGGTTGTTTTTGACTGATTTTCAGTATGTTAGCGATAACCGTTATCGCAAAGGCCGTGGACGGGGTGATGGTTGCGCTAACGGTGCGTCAGCCCGCGCCCGCGATTTCGCGCGCGACAAGGCCGGACACGGCGGGCGCGCAGCCTATGGGGCGCAGGCGCAATCCGGCAAAGCCCGCCGCATCGAGCGCCTCGGGAATGTCGTCCACCACATGCCCGCCCTCGGCGGCGAAGAAGGGCAGGCAAAGGCTGCGCGCGCCCAAGCCCTGTGCCGCGTCGGCCAGATAGGGGGCCTCCTCGACAAAGCCCACGCGGATCTCCGCAAGCGGCAGATGCGCGGCCAGCGCCTTGGCAAAGGCATTGGTGTCGCGCGCGGAATTGGGGCTGCGACCCGAGCCATGCGCGGCGATGAAGGCGCGCACGTCGTCGGCTTGCCAGCCCGCCGTCGCAATCTCCGCGCGCAGAAGATCGGCGGCAAGCGCGGGCAGGGCGGGCGAGACGCCCAAGGGGCGCAGGATCACGGCCTCGGGCGCGGCGCTCAGCCGATTGCGCAGGTTCTCGCCGGTAAACCAGCCCTCGGTCATGAAAAGCGGATAGATGCGCGGGGCGGTGCCAGCGGCGGCCAGCGCCGCGTCGAGCGCGCCGGGTTTGGCCAGCGTTGCAGCCCCCACATGCCAGCCGGGCAGGGCCTGTGAAACCTTGTGCGCGAACCCCAGAAGCTCCGCCTCTGCCGGGTCCGGGTCGGAGGGTTGGCCGTGGCTGACGATGATGGCGGATAGCTGCATGGTTCCCTCCGGAGGGGTCATCCCCTTGCGCAAGAGATGCAGCGCGTGAGGCCGGGATCAAGGGCCAGCCGCGCCTCGGCAATCTCTTCGCCGCAATCCTCGCAAGTGCCGAATTCTCCCTCGTCGAGACGCGAAAGCGCCGCGCGCAGCCGCCGCCGCTCGATGTCGCGGCGCACATGGGTGGCGCGCGCCATGGCCTGCGATTGCAGCGCGTCCTGACGGCTCAGTCGCCCGACGGACTGCTGATCCAGCTCCACCGTCGCCTGTCCCCCGCGCCCGCGCGCGTCCTCTTCGTCGATCTCGTCCAGCCGCGCCATGATCCGTGTGCGAAAAGCGGTTTGCGTTGCGTGGTCCATCGCCCTACATCCCCTCTGCCGGAGTGGATTTTCTCCACGAAGCGCCTCTGGTATAGTGAAGGCCCGAGAAGGAGACCAGCCCCGTGCCCACCATCAAGACCAAACTGGCCGCATTCGATCCCGTCTGGGTCCAGATCGCGCAAGAGGCGCGGGCGGCGATTGCCGATGAGCCGCTTTTGGGCGGCCTCATTCATTCCAGCGTGCTGCACCATGGCAGCTTCGAATCGGCGTTGGCGTACCGGATTTCGCTCAAGCTCGCGTCGCCCGAGATGCCCGAGCAGATCCTGCGCGAGATCTGCGACAAGGCGCTGGCGGCGGATGCCACCATCGGCCTTGCGGCGCGCGCCGATATCGTTGCCGTGCGCGACCGTGACCCGGCTTGCGACCGGTTTCTTTTGCCGCTCTTGTTCTTCAAGGGCTATCAGGCGGTGCAATGCTACCGGATCGCGCATTGGCTCTGGCGCGAGGGGCGACGCGATCTGGCACGGTTCTACCAGATGCGCTCGTCCGAGGTGTTCGGCGTGGATATTCACCCCGCCGCCCGCATCGGCAAGGGCATCATGATCGACCATGCCCATTCCATCGTCATCGGCGAGACGGCGGTGGTGGGCGACAATGTCTCGATGCTCCATTCGGTCACCCTTGGCGGCACCGGCAAGGAGGAGGAGGACCGCCACCCCAAGATCGGCGACGGCGTGCTGATTGGCGCGGGGGCCAAGGTGCTGGGCAATATCCGCGTCGGCCACTGCTCGCGCATCGCGGCAGGATCGGTGGTGTTGCAGGAGGTGCCGCCCTGCAAGACGGTGGCGGGCGTGCCGGCAAAGATCGTCGGTGAGGCGGGTTGCGATCAGCCGTCGGTCAGCATGGATCAGCTTCTGGGCGTGCGCGGCAGCGAGGACGGCTGACGCGCATGACCGCGCTCTGGCCCTGGCTCGCGCCTGTTCTCCTGCTGAGCCTGTCCAATATCTTCATGACCTTCGCGTGGTATGGGCATCTGAAATTCCCCCATGCCGCGCTTTGGGCCGTGGTCTTGATAAGCTGGGGCATCGCGCTTTTCGAATACATGCTTGCCGTGCCCGCAAACCGCATCGGCCACCGTGTGTATACGGCGGCCGAACTCAAGACCATGCAGGAGGTGATCACCCTGACGGTGTTTGCCGGGTTCTCGGTGCTGTGGCTGAAAGAGCCGCTGACGGTCAATCACCTCGTGGGCTTTGCCCTGATTGCCGCAGGCGCATTCGTGATCTTTCGCGCGCCGCTCTGACGGGGCACCGTTGCGCGGTGCCCCCGGATATGGGCGTCAGGCCAGCATGACCATGGGATTTTCGAGGTTGCCCACGATCTGTTCCAGCAATTGCGCGCCGAGCGCGCCGTCGATCACCCGGTGATCCACCGAGAGCGTGACCGACATGACGGTGGCGACGGTCAATTCGCCATCCTTGCCCACCACCGGCTTTTTCAGCCCCGCGCCAACGGCGAGAATCGCGCCATGGGGCGGGTTGATGACGGCATCGAAATTCTCGATCCCGAACATCCCGAGGTTGGAAATGGCAAAGGTGCCGCCCTGATATTCCTGCGGGGCCAGCTTGCGGTCGCGGGCGCGCTTGGCGAGGTCTTTCATCTCCGCCGACAGCGCCGAGAGCGATTTCATCTCGGCATCCTTGAGCACGGGGGTGAAGAGCCCCCCCTCGATGGCGACGGCCACGGCCACGTCCGAGGGTTTCAGCCTGAGCACCTTGTCGCCTGCCCAGACCGCATTGGCGTCCGGCACCGCCTGAAGCGCGAGCGCACAGGCCTTGATGATGAAGTCGTTGACCGACAGTTTCACGCCCCGTGCCTCAAGCTGCTTGTTGAGGTCGGCGCGGAATTTCATCAGCGCATCAAGACGGATTTCGCGGCGCAGGTAGAAATGCGGCACGGTCTGCTTGGCCTCGGTCAGGCGCGCGGCGATGGTCTTGCGCATTCCGTCAAGCTTGACCTCCTCATAGTCGCGGCCCTGATACATGGCGACCACGGCATCGGTGGAGGGGCCAGAGGGGGCCGCTGCCGGGGCCGCGGCCTTCTCGGTCGGTTTGGCGGCCTCCTTGGCGGTGGATGGTTTGGCGTCCTCGACATCCGCCTTGACGATGCGGCCATGCGGGCCGGAGCCGGTGATCTGCGCGAGGTCCAGCCCCTTCTCGGCGGCGATGCGCCGCGCGAGCGGCGAGGCAAAGACGCGCCCGCCATCGGAGGCTTTCGGCGCGGCAGGGGCCTCGCCCGCCCCTTTCGTGGCAGTCTCGGCGGTGGCTGCGGGCGCGGGGGCCTCGGATTTGGCCGCGTCCGGTTTGGCGGTGCTTGTGCCAATATCCGCCGCGCTCTCGCCCTCTTCCAGCAGCACGGCGATGGCCGTGTTGACCTTTACCCCCTCGCTGCCTTCGGCCACGAGGATCTTGCCGATCACGCCCTCGTCCACGGCCTCGAATTCCATCGTGGCCTTGTCGGTCTCGATCTCGGCCAGCAGGTCGCCCGCCGCAACGGTATCGCCCTCCTTGACCAGCCATTTGGCAAGTGTGCCCTCTTCCATCGTGGGCGAGAGGGCGGGCATGAGAATCTCGGTTGGCATCGCGTCTCTCCTCAGCGGTAGGTCACTTGGCGCACGGCGTCGATCACCTCTGCGGTCGAGGTCAGCGCCAGCTTTTCGAGATTGGCGGCATAGGGCATGGGCACGTCCTTGCCGGTGCAGTTGATCACCGGAGCGTCGAGATAATCGAACGCCTTTTGCATCAGCACCGCCGAGATGTGGTTGCCGATGGAGGCCACCGGCCAGCCCTCTTCCACGGTCACGCAGCGGTTGGTCTTCATCACCGAGGCGATCACCGTGTCGGTATCCATCGGGCGCAGCGTGCGCAGGTCGATCACCTCGGCGCTGATCCCGTCCTCGGCCAGCTGTTCGGCGGCCTCCAGCGCATAGGTCATGCCGATGCCGAAGCTGACGATGGTGACATCGCTGCCCTCGCGCCAGATCTTGGCCTTGCCGAAGGGGATGGTGAAATCGTCAAGCTTGGGCACCTCGAAGGAGCGGCCATAGAGGATTTCATTTTCCAGGAACACAACCGGGTTTGGATCGCGGATCGCGGTTTTCAATAGACCCTTGGCGCAGGCCGCCGAATAGGGCTGCACCACGCGAAGCCCCGGCACCTGCGCATACCAGGCGGCGTAATCCTGGCTGTGCTGCGCGCCCACGCGGGCGGCGGCGCCGTTGGTGCCGCGAAAGACGATGGGGCTGCCCATCTGGCCGCCGGACATATAGAGCGTCTTGGCGGCAGAGTTGATGATCTGGTCAATCGCCTGCATGGCGAAATTCCAGGTCATGAATTCCACGATGGGCCGCAAGCCCCCCCAGGACGCGCCCACCCCGATCCCGGCAAAGCCGTGTTCGGTGATCGGCGTGTCGATCACGCGCTTGGGGCCGAATTCGTCGAGCAGACCCTGGGTGATCTTGTAGGCGCCCTGATATTCGGCCACCTCCTCGCCCATGACGAACACCGTGTCGTCGCGGCGCATTTCCTCGGCCATGGCGGAATTGAGCGCCTCGCGCACGGTCATCTTCTGCATGTCCGTGCCCTCGGGCCAGTCGGGTTCCGCCATTGGCGGAACCTGTCCCGCACCTGATGCGGGACCTCTTGCCGCCTTCGCCTCCGCCGGGGCGCGGGCGGGCTGAGGTTCCGGCTCGGGGGCCGGGGCGGGCGATTCGCTCGCGATATCGTCCGCGCTCTCGCCCTCTTCCAGCAGCACCGCGATGGGCGTGTTGACCTTCACCCCTTCGGTGCCCTCTTCCACGAGGATCTTGCCGATGGTGCCCTCATCGACGGCCTCGAATTCCATCGTCGCCTTGTCGGTCTCGATCTCGGCGAGGATATCGCCCGATTTGACGCTATCGCCTTCCTTCACCAGCCATTTCGCCAGCGTGCCCTCCTCCATCGTCGGCGAGAGGGCGGGCATGAGAATTTCGGTTGTCATGGTCGTCTCTCCTCGTCAGATGTCGTCGCGCAGGTCAAGGCGCTGTTCGATGCGCGCAAGCCGGGCCGCAAGCTCGGCAATGCGCCCGTCCTGCGTGGCCTCGCCTTGCAGGAACGCCGCCTGATGCACCTTTTGCTGACGGATTTCGGACAGGATTTCCACTTGTCCGCCTTCGAGCCGGGCGAGGCGATCCTGAATGCGCTTGAGATGTTCGATGATCAATTCCTGCGGCGCGGTCATTGGGTGGCTTCCTCCTGCGGGGCCACGTCGGCGATGATGTCGGTCCACAGCTCTTCGAGCGCGGGTTCCGGGCTTTCCTTGGCGAACTCGGCGGATTTGTTCACGACATCCTTGATGTCCTTGTCGATCGCCTTGAGGTCCTCCTCGGAGGCGTGACCACCCGACAGCAGCAACTCGCGCACATGCTCGATGGCGTCCTTCTCGTCGCGCATCTTCTGGACCTCCTCGCGGGTGCGGTATTTCGCGGGGTCCGACATCGAGTGGCCGCGATAGCGATAGGTCTTGATCTCGAGGATATACGGGCCCTTGCCCGCGCGGCAATGCGCCACGGCCTTTTCGCCCGCCGCCTTGACGGCCAGCACGTCCATGCCGTCCACCATCTCGCCGGGGATGCCGAAGGCTTCGCCGCGGTGATAGATATCGGGGCTGGAGGTGGAGCGTTTCTGCGAGGTTCCCATCGCATACTGGTTGTTCTCGATGACGAAGATCACCGGCAGCGCCCAGAGGGCGGCCATGTTGAAGGTCTCGTAGACCTGCCCCTGATTGGCCGCGCCATCGCCGAAATAGGTGAATGTCACGCGGTCATTGCCAAGATATTTGTCGGCGAAGGCCAGCCCCGCGCCAAGCGGCACGTTGGCGCCGACGATGCCATGGCCGCCGTAAAAGCGCTTCTCGGTCGAGAACATGTGCATCGAGCCGCCCTTGCCCCGGCTATAGCCGCCCTCGCGCCCCGTCAGCTCGGCCATGACGCCCTTGGGGTCCATCCCGCAGGCGAGCATATGGCCGTGATCGCGGTAGGTGGTGATGCGGCGGTCGCCTTCCTCGGCGGCGGCCTCGAGGCCCACGACAACCGCCTCCTGCCCGATATAGAGATGGCAGAAACCGCCGATCAGGCCCATGCCGTAAAGCTGCCCCGCCTTCTCTTCGAATCGGCGGATGAGCAGCATGTCGCGGTAATACTGTTTGAGATCGTCGGCGGAAACGTTTGGTTTCGCGGCGCTTTTCCGGGGGGCCATGCGGGTGCTCCTCCTTGGTGGCGGAAATGGTTTAACGCTAAACCAATTCCTACACCAATCCCGCGACGGTTGCGAGGGCGAATTTGCCGTGGCGTCAGTCCAGCGTCAGCGGATCACGATTTCATCCGCGCGCAACAGGCCCAGCACGTCGCGGGCCTGCTCGTCGAGCAGGTCGAGGTCAAGAAAATCGTCCGAGAGCCGCCGGGTCAGGATTTCCATGCGCGCCACCTCGGTTTCCAACTGCGCGAGCTGCACGCGCAGCTCGGCGCTCTGTGCCTCGATCTCGGCGCGGCGGAAGAGGCCGTAATCCCCTTGCACTGCGGCAAAGGTGAAATAGGCCGCCAGAAAAAACGCGACGGAGAGCACGGCAAGGCTTCCCCAGACGGTGGTGTTCTTGGTCATTCTTCGCTCATGCCTCCGGCTGCGCCTCTGGGGGCGCTTCGAGGTGACAATGGCACAGGCTTGCGGTTTTGTGAATCCCCTTTCGCGTTCCGCGCCAAGGGCCTAGCATCGCGGCCGAAAGGAGCGCCGCGATGCCCCAGACCCCCGGCACACCCGGCCATGAGCACCTCGGCACCCATGAGGTTGCCAATCAACCCGCGCCGCGCGGCGATCTGGACCTCTGGGCCGATGATCCCGCGCTCAATGATCACGCGGTGGCGGCGGGGACGGATACGGCGCGGCTTGGCGATTTCGGGGCGATGATCGGCACGGGCGAGATGCGCGCCATGGGCCGCGACGCGAACCGCCACGCGCCCGAGGCGGTGCTTTTTGACGCGGGCGGGCGACGGCTTGACGAGGTGCGCTTTCATCCCGCCTATCACCGGCTGATGCAGGTGGGGCTGGGCGCGGGCTATGCCGCGATCCCGTGGGAGGGGGCGAAGGGCGGTCATGCCACCCATGCCGCCATGGTCTATCTCATGTCCCAGGTGGAGCCGGGCGTGTGCTGTCCGATGACCATGACCTATGCCGCCGTGCCCGCGCTCAAGGCCGACAAGGCGCTGCTGGCGGATTGGGTGCCAAAGCTGACGGCGCGGCTTTATGATCCCGCGATGCGCCCGCTGCGGGCCAAGGGCGGGGCCACGATGGGCATGGCGATGACCGAGAAACAGGGCGGCTCGGACATTCGCGCCAACACCACGCGGGCAGAGGCCGAGGGCGATCAGTATCGCCTCACGGGGCATAAATGGTTCTGCTCCGCACCGATGTCCGACGGATTCCTGACGCTGGCGCAGGCGGAGGGGGGGCTTACCTGTTTTCTTGTGCCGCGCTGGCTGGAGGGGGGGCGCAACGCCATCCATATCCAGCGGCTCAAGGATAAATTGGGCAACCGCGCCAATGCCTCGGCCGAGATCGAGTATCACGGTGCCATCGCGCACCGGCTGGGCGAGGAGGGTGCGGGCGTGCGCACGATCATCGAGATGGTGCATCACACCCGCCTCGATACCGCCATGGCCCCGGCGGGGCTGATGCGCGCGGCACTCTCGGAGGCGCATCACTGGGCCTGCCATCGCAGCGCCTTTCAGAAACGTCTCATCGACCAGCCGCTGATGCGCGCCGTTCTGGCCGATCTTGCGCTCGACTGGGAGGGGACGCTCGCGCTGGGCCTGCATGTGGCGCGCGCCTTTGACGGGCAGGGCGAGGCGGCGCGCGCCTTTGCGCGCCTCGGCGTGGCGCTGGCCAAGTTCCTCGGCAACAAGCTCTGCCCGGGCCTCGTCTACGAGGCGATGGAGACCTTGGGCGGCATGGGCTATGTCGAGGATACGCCCCTGCCGATGCTCTACCGCGAGGCGCCGCTCAACTCGATCTGGGAGGGGTCGGGCAACGTGATCTGCCTCGACATCCTGCGCACCCTGCGCCGCGAGCCGCTGGCGGGCGAGGTGCTCGGCGCCGAACTGGCGACGGTGGCGGGGCAGGACCGGCGCTTTGACGCGGCGATGCAGGCGCATATGCAGACCTTTCCCAGACTGCCCGAGGAAGGGCAGGCGCGGTTTTACGCCGAGAGTCTTGCCACCTTGCTCACGGCTTCGGTGCTTTTGCGCCACGCACCGGGGGCGGTGGCGGGGGCCTATGTGGCCACCCGGCTGGCCGAACCGCGCGGGCGCGTGGCGGGGGCCGTCGCGGGGATCGACACGGGCGCGGTGCTGGCGCGGCTCGGTGATCGGTCCGATTGAAAGCAAACCGAACAGTATACTTGCAAAATCAAAGGGAAGCGGAAATACAGGCAAGGCATGGTTCAGGATATCCCGGCCATGAAGGGCCGCCTCACACCGTCGCCCTCGGGTTCGAGTGCCTTGCGTAAACGGTAGGGGACGAGACTGCGAGGCGGCCCGATCCGGAACCGGTGTCCGCGTCAAGACGATCGGGGTCCGGGCTTGAAATTCCGGTTTCCCCCCGCGCCGCGCCCCGCTATACCGGCGCGCGCACTCCAGCTTGCCGAGAGGATCATCATGGCCAATGTCGTCGTCGTGGGCGCCCAGTGGGGCGATGAGGGAAAGGGCAAGCTTGTCGATTGGCTGAGCGAGCGCGCCGATGTGATCGCGCGCTTCCAGGGCGGGCACAATGCGGGCCATACCCTCGTGATCGACGGCAAGGTCTACAAGTTGAATGCGCTGCCCTCGGGCGTGGTGCGCGGCGGCAAGCTCTCGGTGATCGGCAATGGCGTGGTGCTCGATCCCTGGCATCTGCTGAGCGAGATCGCGGCCATCCGCGAGAAGGGCGTGAGCATCACGCCCGAAACGCTGATGATCGCCGAGAATACGCCGCTGATCCTGCCGATCCACGGCGAGTTGGACCGCGCGCGCGAGGAGGCGGCAAGCAAGGGCACCAAGATCGGCACCACCGGGCGGGGCATCGGCCCGGCCTATGAGGACAAGGTCGGCCGCCGCGCGGTGCGCGTCGCCGATCTGTCCGACGAGGCGACGCTGATCGCGCGGGTGGACCGCGCGCTCCAGCATCACGATCCGCTGCGCCGGGGGCTGGGGATCGCGCCGGTGGACCGCGACGCGCTGATTGCCCAACTGCAAGAGATCGCGCCGCAGATCCTGCCCTATGCCGGGCCGGTCTGGAAGGTGCTGCTGGAGGCACGCCGCGCGGGCAAGCGTATCCTGTTTGAGGGCGCGCAGGGCGCGCTTCTGGATATCGACTTTGGCACCTATCCCTTTGTCACCTCCTCCAACGTGATCGCGGGGCAGGCGGCCACCGGCGTGGGCCTCGGGCCGGGGGCCATCGACTATGTGCTGGGCATCGTCAAGGCCTATACCACCCGCGTGGGCGAAGGCCCGTTCCCGACCGAGCTTGACGACGCCGATGGCGAGCGGCTGGGCACGCGCGGCCATGAATTCGGCACGGTCACGGGGCGCAAGCGGCGCTGCGGCTGGTTCGATGCCTGCCTCGTGCGCCAGACCTGCGCCACCTCGGGCATGAACGGTATCGCGCTGACCAAGCTTGACGTGCTCGACGGGTTCGAGACCCTGAAAATCTGCGTGGGCTACGATCTGGACGGCACACGGCTCGATCATCTGCCGATGGCCGCCGAGGCGCAGGCACGCTGCGTGCCGATCTACGAGGAACTGCCCGGCTGGGCCCAATCCACCGAAGGCGCGCGAAGCTGGGCCGACCTGCCCGCCGAGGCCATCAAATACGTGCGCCGCGTGGAAGAGTTGATCGGCTGCCCGGTAGCCCTACTTTCCACCTCACCCGAGCGCGAGGATACCATCCTCGTGACAGACCCGTTCGCCGATTAAGGAATAGCCCATGCCGCTCAGCCACCGCGCGCGCAAACGCTGGTCCCTCGTGGTTCTGATCGTGGGGATGCCGCTCTGGATCGTGGCGGCGGTGACGGTGGTGGGCCTCTTCGACCGCCCGCCCTTCTGGCTGGAAATCCTCGTCTATGTTGGCCTCGGGATCGTCTGGATCGTGCCGCTCCGGCGGCTTTTCCTTGGTGTGGGTCAACCGGACCCCGATGAGCGGCAGGACTGAGCCCCCGTTTCATCGTTCCACAAATACTCGAAAGATCACGCCGTCCGCGGGCGCAGCGCCAGCCAGATGAGCGCTGCCCCCGCCAGGGTGAGAAACGGGATCATCGCCAGGTTGACGGCGGTCCACCCTGCCTCCGGCGTGCCGCCCGAGCAGTTCATCAGCCCGCCCGACGAGAGCGAGGCGAAGGTCACGCCGCCGAACACGATCAGATCGTTCATCCCCTGAACACGGCCCCGCTCATGCGCGCCGTGCTCGCCTGCAAGCATCGTGGTCGCGCCGATAAAGCCGAAATTCCATCCCAGCCCCAGCAGGATCAGCGCGACAAAGAAATTCTCCAGCGCCACGCCCGAGAGCGCCACCGCCCCCGCGCCCGCAAGGATGACAAGGCCCGTGGCCACGATCTTCTCCACCCCGAACCGCACGATCAGGTGGCCGGTGAAGAAGGACGGGATATACATGGCCAGCACATGCGCCGAGACGATATCGGCGGCGTGGCTTGGCGTGAAGCCGCAGCCCACCACGGCGAGCGGCGTCGAGGTCATCACGAGATTCATCAGCGCATAGGAGACGGTCGCGCAGATCACCGCCACGGCGATTCGCGGCGTGCGCAACAGCTCCATGCGCGAGCGCCCGCGCGGCGCGTCATGGGCGGGCACGGGCGGGCGCGGGATGTCCAGAAGCAGGAACAGAAGCGCGCCCAGAAGGTTCACCCCGATCACCGCCAGATAGGTGCCGAGAAACGGAATCACCATCGCCTGCGAGGTGAGCTTGACCAGTTGCGGCCCCACGATGGCACTCAGAAGCCCGCCCGCCATGACATAGGAGATGGCCTTGGGGCGGAACGTTTCGCTGGCCGTATCGGCGGCGGCGAAGCGATAGAACCCCTGCGCCGACATGTAGGTCCCGGTCAGAAAGCTGCCCAGCAGAAAGATCGGAAAGGACGCCTCGTATAACCCCCAGGCCCCGACCGCGCCGCCCATGGCCCCGAAGAGCGCACCGATGAAGAACCCCGCGCGCCGCCCGAATTTCTGCATCACATGCGACATCGGCGTGGCCGAGAGCATCGAGCCCAGCACGATGAGCGAAATGGGCAGCGTGGCGAAACAGATATTGGTGGCGAGCGACTGTCCCGCCAGCCCGCCCACGACGAAGATCATCGGCAATTGCGCGCCAAGGATCGCCTGCGCGCCGACGAGCACGGCCACGTTGCGGCGCGCGCGGGTGTCGTCAGAGCGGGAGAGGGCGGTCTCGGTCATGCCGCTTTGCTAGACCTGCGCCGGGGCGGGCGCAAGGGGGGCGCTCAGCCCTCGTGCGGGTGCAGGCGATGATAGCTGCCGCTCAGGTAGGTGAGCGGCTTTTCGCCCCCCGCCACCGTCAGCCCCGCCACGGTGCCGATGCAGATCGCATGGGTGGCGTGCAGCACATGACCGGTCAGGGTGCAGGCAAAGGCCGTTGCGCGCGGCAAGCGCGGACCGTGCGGGTCGGGGGCTATGGCAAGGCCGGCAAAGCGGTCGGCGGGGTCGTCCGGCGAGGGGCCGGCAAAGGCGCGGGCCACCTCGACCGCATCCTCGGGCAGGATGTTGACGCAGAACACCCCGTTTTCCACCACCGCCTGCGCGATGCGGCTGTCGGCGCGCAGGCAGACCAGCACCGAGGGCGGATCGGCCGAGAGCGAGGTGAAGGCACTGACCGTCGCGCCGACGCGGCCTGCGCTTCCCTGGGTCGTCACCACCGTGACGGTTGCCGCCACCTGCCGCATGGCGGCAAGAAAGGCATCGCGTCCGACTTGGGGGCAGGGGGTGTTCACGCGCGTCTCCTCTGGCAGGCCGGACCTTGGGTAACGGTCAAATGCGTCATGGTAAAGACGTGACCGTGTCGGCGGCAGATAGGGCCGAAAAGACAGGAGGAAAGGCCGTGCGTCCCGGTTCAGCCCTCTTCGCGCGCAGGCTCGGCCTCGGTCTGCTCGATCCATTGCCCGAGGATTCGCCGCAAAAGGGCCACGTCGCGGGTCTCGATCGCCTCGGACAGAGATTTCAGCGCCTTGACCAGTTCCAGTTCGGACAGGTGCCCCTCCTGCGCGCGCAGGATACGCGGGTGCGGCGTGGTCAGCATGTCCGACCCGATCAGCAATTCCTCGTGCAGCTTCTCGCCGGGGCGCAGACCGGTGACGGCGATCTCGATATCGCCGTCGGGGGTGTCGGCATCGCGCAGGCGCAGCCCCGACGCCTCGATCATCCTGAGGGCTATGTCACGCACCCGGACCGGCGCGCCCATGTCGAGCACGAAGACATCCCCGCCGCGCGCGAAAGTGCCTGCCAGCAACACCAGCCGCACCGCCTCGGGGATGGTCATGAAATAGCGCGTGACATCCGGATGGGTCAGCGTGATGGGACCGCCGCGCGCGATCTGTTCGGCGAATGTGGGGATGACCGAGCCCGAGGAGCCCAGCACATTGCCGAAGCGCACCATGGAGAACCGGGTGCCGGGCGAGCGGGTGGCGAGATCCTGCACGATCATTTCCGCAAAGCGTTTGGACGCCCCCATGACCGAGGTGGGGCGCACCGCCTTGTCGGTCGAGACGAGGATGAACCGCTCCACCCCCGCCTCGCGCGCGGCATGGGCAACGGTGCGGGTGCCGATCACGTTGTTGCGCATCCCCTCGATGGCGTTCAATTCCACCATCGGCACATGCTTGTAGGCAGCGGCATGGAGCACCACGTCGATCTTCTTGGCGCGCATCAGCACATTGACGAGCGCCGCCTGCGTGACCGAGCCAAGTATGGGAATGATCTCGACCTCGGGGGCCAGATCCCGCAACTCGCGCTCGATCTGAAAGAGCGCGTGCTCGCCATGATCGAGCAGCACCAGTGAGGCGGGCGCGCAGGTCACAAGCTGGCGGCACAGCTCCGAGCCGATGGAACCGCCCGCGCCGGTCACAAGGATGCGCCGCCCGGCATAGGCACTGGTGACACCGGGCAATTCGTGTTCCAGCGCGTCGCGGCCCAGAAGCGAGGCCGGGTCGATGGGCCGGCTGTCATAGAGTGCGACTGCGCGGCCGGTGATCAGGTCCGCGAAGGAGGGCAGCGCATGAACCTCGCAGCCGGTCGCGGCCAGGCGGCGGCTGAGCCGCGCGCGCGCGGCCTCCGTGGCGCTTGGCATGGCCAGGATGATGCGCGCGACGCCGTGTTGCGCGATCAGCGTGTCGATGGCCTCGGGGCCATGGACGCGCAGACCGGCGATGATCAGCCCGCGCAGGCGCGGCTCATCATCGACAAAGGCCACGATGCGCATGCTGTTATCGGTCCTGAGTGCCGCGGCAAGCTGTTGCCCGGTCTGGCCCGCGCCATAGATCAGAATCGGCAGGCGGGACGTATCCGGGTCTGACGGTGCGGGGGCGGGGCGCGTGATCCGTCCGCGAAAGCGGCGCAGGGCGCGCGACAGGCGGTCGGGCATGGGCGTCTCCGTTTCAGGCGCGCTCCGAGGGCGGGCGCGCGCTTTGCGTCTACACTAAGGACTGTAGGACGTGTGGGGCAATGGTCTTCACCGCAGTGTGACGGGAAGGAGCGTCCCCGTCGCACGAGCCTTGCGCCAAGTTTTTGATTGTGTCCTTCGCGCCTTGCACGGTAGGAGGTCATGTACTTGAAATCAGTCATTCGGATCGGGGGGTCTTGACTGTGCTGCCATTCTGCCGGGGTCTCGGGGCTTTGCTCCTGTGTCTTGTCGCAACCGCCTGCACGCTTCCGAGCGGGGCCGCTCTGCAATCCGATGTGCTGCGCCCGCACGGCTCCGGGACGCCGACCTTTCAGGTTGTCGAGGTCACGCGCGCCCGGGTGCCGGAACTGGCGCGCTGGCCCGTCACCGGCTGGAGCGGGCGCTATCACTGGCCGCAGGCGGGGCGCGGACCGGACTCCTCGGTGATCCGCAGCGGCGACCGGATCGACCTGTCGATCTGGGATTCGCAGGAAAATTCGCTGCTCGCCACGCCCGACGCACGGCTCACCGCGGTGCCGACGATGACGGTCTCTTCCTCGGGGGCGATCTTCATGCCCTATGTGGGCGAGGTGGTGGTGGGCGGCATGAGCACCGATGAGGCGCGCGCGCATGTGCAAAGCGCGCTTGCCGATATCGCCCCCAACGCGCAGGTGCAGCTTGCCGTTGAGGCGGGGCGCAACAACACCGTGGATGTGGTCTCGGGCGTTGGCACGCCGGGGCGCTATCCGCTTGACAGCCGCAATACGCGCATCCTGAGCGTGCTGGCCGAGGCAGGCGGCATTGCCGCCGATCTGCGCCATCCGCTCGTGGTGTTGCAACGTGACGGCCACCGCTTCGAGGCGCGCGCCGAGACGCTGCTGCGCGATCCGGCCCGTAACGTGCTCTTGCGCGGGGGCGATCAGGTGGTGGTGATCGAGGATGACCGCAGCTTCAACGCGCTTGGCGCGGCAGGCACGCAAAAGGTGATCCATTTCGAGAAAGAAGCCATGACCGCGATGGAGGCGGTCTCGGCCATGGGCGGGCTGAGCGCGGCGCGCGCCGATCCCAAGGGCCTTCTGATCCTGCGCGATTTTCCCGCCGAGGCCCTGCGCGCACAGCCGGGGCCACAGATGGCGCAGGTGGTGTTCAGCCTCGATCTGAGTGCCGCTGACGGGCTTTTTGCCGCGCGCGCCTTTCCGATCCATCCCGGCGATACCGTTCTGGCGACCGAATCGCCGGTCACGCGGGTGCAGACCATCCTTGGCCTGTTCGGCACCGTGGTCGGCATCGGGGCCACGGCCAACAACGTCTCGGATTGACGACCAACCGCCTCAGATATTGGCAAAAATGTTGGTTTCTTCCTCGTCCGTGACCTTCGGACGGGGGCGGCGCGATGCGGATTTGTCCGTCTCGGGGCCAGAGGCCACGGGGCGCGGCTTGATCCGGCGCAGTGCGGCAATCCGGCGGAGCCGCGCGCGATGCGCGAAAATCGAGGCGCGGCGCATGTTGCGGGTGTCGAGTGTCATATAGCTGAGCAGCACCGCGCAGGCGAGGGTCAGATCATACCAGAAGGCCGACAGGTTTTCGGTCGGGCCGACGATGAAATTCGCCATGAAACTTGAACTGAGCACGAGGAGCGCAAGGCTCAGCGCCGCAAGCCGCAGCGCGGTGCCCAGCATGAACCAGATGGCGAGGCTCAGCAGCAGTGTCGCGCCAAGGGTCTCGGCGGCAGCGGGTCCCATGAGAGGACGGAAGAGGGCGGCGGAATCGAAGCCTTCGATCAACCCGAGGGCCAGAGCCATGAAATAGGTGCCGGTCACGATGCGCAGCAGGTTGAGGCCGATCTGATCGACGACGGGGGCGGGGGCACGTTTCATGACGGGTGGTCCTGTTCATCGTTAAAAGGGGAAAACCGGACACCATATACAACTATTGCGAATGTAGTCGGCCCGACTGTCACCTGACAATCGGGCCGAAATTCGGCAAATAAAAGGTTAATAAAGGCCCGGCGGCCGCGCGGGTCAGACCTCGGGCGCGTCGCTTTCATCCGCCTGATCGGCGATCCAGGCGACGGAGACCACCTCTTCGCCCGCGCCGGTGTTGAACACCCGCACGCCGCCCGCCGCGCGCGAGCGGAAGGAAATTCCCTCAACGGGCACACGGATGGATTGGCCGGTGGAGGTGGCGAGCATGATCTGATCCTCGCGGGCAACCGGGAAGGAGGCGACAAGCGGACCGCCGCGCATCGTTTTCTCGATGGCGGTCACGCCCTGGCCGCCGCGCCCGCGCACCGGGTAGTCGTGGCTGGACGAGAGCTTGCCCGTGCCGCGCGCGGTTATGGTCAGGATCAGGTCCTGCGCGGCCAGCATTTCCTGATAGCGCGCCTCGGGCAGGGCGGCATCGGCATTGCCCATGGCTTCGGGGTCGGTGATGTCTTCCTCGGGGTCGGCACCGAACTCGGCCCGGAACCGCTTGAGGAAGGCCGCGCGCTCGTCCGGCGTGGCCTCGAAATGGCGGATGACCGACATCGACACGACACGGTCGCCATTGAGCAGGCGGATGCCACGCACGCCGGTGGATTTGCGCCCCTTGAACACGCGCACATCGCCCACCTGGAACCGGATCGCGCGGCCCGAATCTGTGACAAGCATCACGTCCTCGTCGTCCGAGCAGATGCGTGCATTGACCATCTCGACGCCCTCGGGCAGGTCCATGGCGATCTTGCCGTTGCGCTTGACGTTGACGAAATCGCTCAGCGCATTGCGCCGCACGTCGCCCGCCGAGGTGGCAAAGACGATCTGGAGATCATCCCAATCCTCTTCGGCGCGGTCCACGGGCAGAAGGGCCGCGATCGACACCCCCGCCGGGATCGGCAGGATGTTGACGATGGCCTTGCCCTTGGAGGTGCGTCCGCCCTGCGGCAGCCGCCACGTCTTGAGCTTGTAGACCATGCCATCGGTGGTGAAGACCAGAAGCGGCGTGTGGGTATTGGCCACGAAAAGCGAGGTGACAACATCCTCGTCCTTGGTGGCCATGCTCGACAGACCCTTGCCGCCGCGCTTCTGGGAGCGGAACTCGTCAAGCGCCGTGCGTTTGATGTAACCGCCCTGGGTGATCGTGACCACCATCTCCTCGCGCTCGATGAGGTCCTCGTCCTCCATGTCGCCGGACCAGTCCACGATCTCGGTGCGGCGCGGCACGGCGAAAAGCTCGCGCACCTCGCGCAGTTCGTCCGAGATGATCTCCATGATCCGCTCGCGGCTGGCGAGGATGGCGAGGTAGTCCTTGATCTTGCCGGCAAGGTCCTGCAACTCGTCCGTCACCTCCTTGACGCCCAGTTGCGTGAGCCGTTGCAGGCGCAGATCGAGAATCGCGCGGGCCTGCACCTCGGACAGGTTATAGGTGCCGTCCGCGTTGGCGCGGTGGGAGGGGTCGTCGATGAGCGCGATATAGGGCAGGATGTCGCCTGCGGGCCAGCGCCGCGTCATCAGCTTCACCCGCGCCTCGGCGGCGTCGGCAGAGGCGCGGATCGTGGCCACAACCTCGTCCACGTTCGAGACCGCGACCGCGAGACCGCAGAGCACATGCGCCCGCTCGCGCGCGCGGCGCAGCTCGAACGCGGTGCGCCGTGCCACCACCTCTTCGCGGAACTGGATGAAGAGCGACAGGAAGCGGTGCAGGGTCAACTGCTCGGGCTTGCCGCCATTGAGCGCCAGCATGTTGCAGCCAAAGGATGTCTGCATCGGGGTAAAGCGGAAAAGCTGGTTGAGGACCACATCGGCGGTGGCGTCACGTTTGAGTTCGACCACGACGCGCACGCCGTTGCGGTCGCTCTCGTCCTGCACATGGGCGATGCCCTCGATGCGCTTGTCGCGGGCGGCCTCGGCGATGCGCTCGATCATCGTGGCCTTGTTCACCTGATAGGGGATCTCGTCGATGACGATGGCAAAGCGGTCCTTGCGCAACTCCTCCACATGGGTGCGGGCGCGGATGATGACGCTGCCGCGCCCCTCCAGATAGGCCTTGCGCGCGCCCGAGCGGCCCAGCATCAGCCCGCCGGTGGGAAAATCCGGGCCGGGGACGTAGCGGATCAGGTCCTCGCTCTCAAGCTCCGGATCGTCGATCAGCGCCAGCGTGGCATCGACCACCTCGCCCAGATTGTGCGGCGGGATGTTGGTGGCCATGCCGACGGCAATACCACCCGCGCCATTGACCAGCATGTTGGGGAAACGCGCGGGCAGGACGCTGGGTTCGCGGTCCTTGCCGTCGTAATTGTCCTGAAAATCGACGGTGTCCTTGTCGATGTCGGCCAGCAGATAGGCGGCCGGCTTGTCCATGCGCACCTCGGTGTAGCGCATGGCCGCCGCGTTATCGCCGTCCATCGAGCCGAAATTGCCCTGCCCATCCAGAAGCGGCAGCGACATCGAGAAGTCCTGTGCCATGCGCACCAGCGCATCATAGATCGCCGAATCCCCGTGCGGGTGGTATTTGCCCATCACGTCCCCCACGGCGCGGGCCGATTTGCGGTAGGGCTTGTCGTGGGTGTTGCCGCCCTCATGCATGGCATAGAGGATGCGTCGGTGCACGGGTTTGAGGCCGTCGCGCAGGTCAGGGATCGCGCGGCTCACGATCACGCTCATGGCATAATCGAGATAGGAGACCTTCATCTCCTGCGTGATCGAGATCTGCGGCCCGTGGTGGCGGGGCGGCTCTGGCGGGGTTTCGCCTGTTATTTCAGGGGGTTGGGGCGTATCGCTCACGTTTTTGATGGTCCTGTGATCTGCCGCTATATCTTGTTGGGCAGACTATAACAGTTCCATGATATGGGGTGCAATGGGGCTGGGCCGGGGCGTCTGGCAGCCTCGGATCACGAGTGATAACATACTGTTTTCATTGAAAAGTAAATTTTTGATGGCACATTGGTCCTGTCAGGCACATGACAGGAGCAGAAACATGGACATGTCAGAGACCGAACTCATGCTGAAGGGCTACGGGCTCACCACGGCGGAATTCTTCTACCGGATGCCCGATTACAAAAACGTGCTCAACAGCTATCTGTGGCAGGATTACGATATCGCGCCCGATCATCCGAAGCTTTTCGGGTTCATCGAATTCTGGCAGCGCGAGATCGAGGGGCCGTTGCATTCGGTGCGGTTCACCCATCGCAAGATGATCGCGCCCGGTGAATGGCGCAATGTGACGGGCGAATTCACGCTGCATTGAGGGCGGGGTGGGGGCCAGCCCCCACACGCAGGGTCAAGTGGGGGCCAGCCCCCACACCCCCGGGATATTTCCGGCCAGAAGAAACCGGCACGTTCCGGGCACCATTGCTGGCGGACGCCTGCGCCACGGTCGACCCAGAGGCCATTTCGCGGTTGAAAATGTGGCTTGGCTTACGTTACTGCGCGCGTGATGCGCGGTAATCGGGAACGGCGAGGCCATGACGCTCGAACAGATATTCATGTTGCTGCTTCTGGTGGTGGTCTTTGTAGGGTTTTTCAAGGAAATCTATCCGCCCGAGGTGACGGCGCTTGGCGCGTCCGCGCTGCTTCTGGCCACGGGGGTCGTGGATACGGGCGATTTTCTCAAGGTATTCGGCTCCTCCGCGCCCATTACCATCGCCATGATGTTCATCATCTCGGCTGCCCTCGAACGCACCGGCGTGCTCGAGATGATCGGGGGCTTTCTGCGCCGCCAGGCGCGGGGCTCCTTTCTGCGCACGATCCTGTTCATGATGCTGGGTGCAATGGGGGCCTCGGCCTTCATGAACAACACACCGGTGGTGATCCTGCTCACGCCGGTGATGATCTCGGTCGCCTCCTCGGTCGGCGTGTCCTCGTCCAAGCTGCTTATTCCGCTGAGTTTCTCGGCCATTTTCGGCGGCACGCTGACACTGGTGGGCACCTCGACCAACATCCTGATGAGCGGGGTCGCGCGCGAGGCGGGCCAGCCGCCGATCACCATGTTCGAGATGACCCTGCCGGGGCTGGTCTTTGCCACGGTGGGGCTGATCTACATGGTCTTTGCCGGACGCTTCCTGTTGCCCGACCGCGCATCGCTTGCCAGCGTTCTGGGCCAGGAGAGCAAGCGCAAGTTCCTCGCGCGACTGCTTATCCCGCACGAATCGAAATATATCGGCAAGAAGCTGAGCGACCTGCCGTTCAACCGCGCGGGCGCGCGCATCCTCGACGTGGTGCGCGGCGAGGTCTCGATGCGCCGGCATCTCAAGGAGATCGTGCTCGAGGCGGGCGACCGGGTGGTGATCAAGACCGATACGGGCGAGATCCTCGGCCTGAAGGACAATGGCGAGATCGAGTTTCGCGGCATGGATGACAGCGGGTTCGAGCCGGTGACGGCGGATCAGACGATCACCATGGAGGCCAGCGTCGGCCCCAATTCGCACCTGCGTGGCAAACCCATCAAGGACCTCAAGCTGCGCCGCAAATATGGCGTCTACCTGATGGCGGTGCACCGGCAGGAGCAGAACATCAGCCAGGAGTTGCAGGACGTGCGTCTGCAATTCGCCGATACATTGCTGCTTGAAGGGCCGCCCGAGGGCATTCAGCGGCTGATGGAGGATGGTGGCATCGTCAATCTCACCACGCCTTCGGAACAGGCGATGCGGCGCTCGAAGGCACCGATTGCCATTCTGACGATCCTCGGGGTCATGGGCCTTGCGGCGGCCAATGTCATGCCGATTGCGGGGCTGGCGGTCATCGGCGCGGTGGTGGTCATGATGACCCGCTGTGTTGATCCCGACGAGGCGTTCGATGCGATCGACTGGCGGATTCTCTTCCTCATTTTCGGGATGCTGGGGGTCAGCCTCGGCATGCAGGAGACGGGCACGGCGCGGCTTATTGTCGAGACGGTTGTGGGCCTGCTGGAGGGGTTCGGCCCATTGGTGATCCTTGCGGCGGTCTATGTGCTGACCAGCGTTCTGACAGAGATGGTCACGAACAACGCGGTGGCGATTCTCATCGGTCCCATCGTGATCGGGGTGGCGGTGCAACTGGGCCATGATCCGCGCCCCTTCATCATGGCGGTGATGTTCGCCGCCTCGGCCAGTTTTGCCACCCCGATCGGCTATCAGACCAACACATTCGTCTATGGTGCGGGGGGCTACAAGTTCCGCGATTTCCTTGTGGTCGGCCTGCCGCTCAACGTGATTTTCGCCGTGGTGGCGGTGCTGGTCATCCCGTTTTTCTTTCCGTTCTGAGGCGGTGGCTCAGAGCCCCTGATCCTGTTGCCAGGGCTTCACGAGGTTGCCGAAGCGCGTGAACTGTTCCTCGAAGCTCAGCTCGATGGTGCCGATGGGGCCATGACGCTGTTTGCCGATGATCACCTCGGCCTTGCCGTGCAGGCGTGCCATGGCCTCCTGCCACTCGGCCATCTTGTCCATTTCGTGCTCGCCCGGTTTCTCGCGTTCCTTGTAATAGACCTCGCGGAAGACGAACATGACCACATCGGCATCCTGCTCGATCGAGCCGGATTCGCGCAGGTCCGAAAGCTGCGGGCGCTTGTCCTCGCGGTTTTCCACCTGGCGCGAGAGCTGCGAGAGCGCGATCACCGGGATGTTCAGCTCCTTGGCGATGGCCTTGAGACCCATGGAAATCTCGCCGATTTCCTGCACCCGGTTCTCGGCGGTGCCGCGCACAAGCTGGAGATAGTCCACGATCAAGAGGTCAAGCCCATGCGTGCGCTTGAGGCGTCGCGCGCGTGCGGCGATCTGGCTGATCGGCAGGGCGGCGGTATCATCGATGAAAAGCGGACAGGATTCGAGCGATTTCGCGGCCTCGACAAAGCGGCGGAATTCGCCCTCGTCCATGTCGCCGCGGCGGATCTTGTGCGAGGGGATTTCCGACGCCTCGGCGAGGATGCGGCCCGCAAGCTGTTCGGCGCTCATTTCCAGCGAGAAGAACCCCACCACGCCGCCATCCACCGCCCCTTCGGTGCCGTCTTGCAGCGTGCCGCGCTTATACGCCTTGGCGACGTTGAACGCGATATTGGTCGCAAGCGAGGTCTTGCCCATCGAGGGGCGCCCGGCGAGGATCAGCAGGTCGGACTTGTGCAGGCCCCCCAGTTTCTGGTCCATGTCGGTCAGGCCGGTGGCGACCCCGGCCAGCCCGCCCTCGCGCTGATAGGCGGCGTTGGCCACATCGACGGCATCCTTGACCGCCTTGAGAAAGCTCTGGAAGCCGCTATCGGTCTTTCCCTGTTCGGCCAGCTTGTAGAGCTTCTGCTCGGCATCGACGATCTGCTCGGCGGGCTCGCTTGCCACCTCTACGCGCGCGGCCTTGGCGGCGATGTCGTGACCGAGCGCGATCAGCTCGCGCCGGATCGCCAGATCGTAGATCATTTGCGCATAGTCGCGCGCGGCATAGGTCGAAATGGCGGCACCGGCGAGTTTCACCAGATAGGCCGGTCCGCCCAGTTCCTTGAGCCCGGTGTCGTCCTCAAGAAAAGCACGCAGCGTCACCGGCGAGGCGAGCGCATTGCGCGCGATGCGTGCGGCGGCGGTCTCGAAGATGCGGGCATGGACCGGGTCATAGAAATGCTGCGCCCCGATGATCGAGGCGACACGGTCGTAGATGTCATTGTTGGTGAGGATCGCGCCCAGCAGTTGCTGTTCGGCCTCGATCGAATGCGGCACGCTCTCGGCGGCCTCGATCTCGGCTCCGGTGGGGTTGAATGCGCGGATCTCGTTCATTGCCTCTGCCCTGTCTTGTCCCTGGTCCGACGGCATACCGCCCCGCCCGTGCCGGGGGCAGATGGGATAAGTCTGTGGATAAGCGCTGCCGTGCGATTATCCCTTATCTTGCCACGGAAGATGGCTTTGACGCAATATCTGGGGTTTCGATGGGGGCCGCGTGGCATCCCTGCCGCAGACAAGCATTTTTATGCCGCGGTGTGCGGCTCAGTCGCGATGCGCCGCCTGCCAGCCGCGCGGATCGTCGAGAAACGATTCGACCTCCCTCAGCGTGCCGGCATCAAAACTGCCTTGCGCGCGCGCCTCGGCCAGCACGTCGCGCCAGGTGCAGAGGTGGTGCAGGGCGACACCGTGATCGCCGAGGGTTTTCTCGGTCTCGGGGAAGATGCCGTAATAGAAGATGACGGCGGTGTGCCCGCAGGTGGCCCCGGTCTCGCGGATGGCATCAACGAAGCTGAGCTTGGAGCCGCCATCGGTGGTCAGGTCCTCGACCAGGAGCACGCGCTGGCCTTCGCTCATCGCGCCTTCGATGCGCGCATTCCGCCCATACCCCTTGGGTTTCTTGCGCACATAGGTCATCGGCAGGGCCATGCGCTCGGCCACGAGTGCCGCGAACGGTATGCCCGCCGTCTCGCCGCCCGCGATATTGTCGAACGCCTCGAATCCGGCCTCGCGCAGCACGGTGATGGTAAGAAAATCCATCAGCGTCGAGCGGATGCGCGGAAAGCTGATGAGCTTGCGGCAGTCGATATAGGTCGGGCTGCGCAGACCGGAGGCGAAGGTGAAGGGCTCGTCCGCATTGAAATGCACCGCGCCGATTTCCAGCAGCATCCGCGCGGTGAGGCGGGCGATGTCGGCCTTGGGGGGGTAGGTGCTGGGGATCATGGCGTGGTCCTTGGGTTGGGCGCTAGGGCCGAAAGCGCGGGACGCCTCCGGCGGGGATATTTGGGGCAAGATGACGCTTAGACCACCCGCCAATGCAACGCGAAGCCGGGATCAAAGACGGTCACGGGGCCGTCGCCCGTCTCGATCCTGGCGGGGTAGGCGATGGGGTCGCCCTTGGTCAGCGTGATCCGCGCCTCGTTGGGGGGCAGGCCGTAGAAGGCCGGACCGTGAAGCGAGGTGAAGCCCTCCAGCCGCTCGAGCGCGTTCTCCTCCTCGAAGACATGCGCGAGGATCGACAGCGTGTTGGGCGCGGTGAAGCAGCCCGCACAGCCGCAGGCGCTTTCCTTCAGCGGGTCGGTGTGCGGTGCGCTGTCGGTGCCGAGAAAGAAGCGTGCGTCTCCGCTCGTGGCCGCCGCGCGCAGGGCGAGGCGGTGCTCTTCGCGCTTGGCCACGGGCAGGCAGTAGTAATGCGGCCTGATGCCGCCCGCGAGGATGTGGTTGCGGTTGATGACGAGGTGGTGGGTGGTGATGGTGGCGGCGAGGTCCTGCGCGTTGGATCGGACATAGTCCACGCCGTCGCGTGTCGTGATATGCTCCATCACCACGCGCAACCCCGGCGTGGCGCGGCGCAGGGGATCGAGCACGGTGTCGATGAACACGGCCTCGCGGTCGAAGATGTCAACGCCCGGGTCGGTCACCTCGCCGTGCACGCAAAGCGGCAGGCCGATCTCGGACATGCGGTCGAGCACGGGCCGCACCTTGTCGAAATCGCGCACACCGCTGGCGGAATTGGTGGTGGCCCCCGCCGGGTAGAGCTTGACCGCAGAGATGAGGCCGCTCGCGTGCGCGGCGGCCACGTCCTCCGGGTCGGTCTCTTCGGTGAGATAGAGCGTCATCAACGGTGTGAAGTCCATCTCGCCGGGCAGTGCGGCCAGGATGCGGTCCCGATAGGCGCGGGCATCCGCCCGTGTCACCACCGGCGGCACGAGGTTGGGCATGATGATGGCGCGCGCGAAATGGCGCGCGCTTTGCGGCAGAACGGCGGCCAGCATTGCGCCATCGCGCAGGTGCAGGTGCCAGTCATCGGGGCGGCGGATGCTGAGGCTCTCGGTCATGGACAGAGCGCATACACAATCACAATGCGCTGCGCCAGAGGTTGGGGCGCTCAAGCCGGGTGTGACGCGCACGTGAAGGCGGGATGAGGTCAGCTTTCGGAGGCCGCTTTCTCATCTCGCGGCACAAGATATCCAAGAGTGAGCTATTCAATAAATCCGATCAACCTCAATCACACTCAAGTTGTCATGAGAAACGGTCAGGCACGCTCTCAGCCTCTCCTAGGCCACCGCATGTGCCAGCGCGCATTGACGCCAGAGTTGACCGAGGGCGCCGACCAGCCGGTCGATATCGGCCTCGCTGTGCAATGGCCCGGGCGTGAAGCGCAGCCGCTCGGTGCCCTTGGGCACGGTGGGATAGTTGATCGGCTGCACGTATATACCCCAGTCGCGCATGAGGATATCGGCCAGCATCCGGCATTTCACCGGGTCCTTGATCATGACCGGGATGATATGGCTGGGGTTGTCCAGATGAGGGATGCCCACCGCGTCAAGCCGCGCGCGCAAATAGGCCACGCGGGCACGCTGCGCCGCGCGCTCGGCCTGCGATTGCTTGAGGTGGCGGATGCTGGCGGTCGCGGCGGCGGCGACGGCGGGTGGGAGTGCGGTGGTGAAGATGAACCCGCTGGCAAAGCTGCGGATGAAATCGCAAAGCGCCGCCGAGCCGGCGATATAGCCGCCCATGCAGCCATAGGCCTTGCCCAATGTGCCCTCGATCAGGGTGATCCGGTGGGCCAGCCCGCGTTCTTCGGAGACACCGCCGCCGCGCGGACCATAAAGGCCCACGGCATGCACCTCGTCCAGATAGGTCATCGCGCCGTGTTTCTCGGCCACCTCGACGATTTCCTCCATCGGGCAGATGTCGCCATCCATGGAATAGACCGATTCGAAGGCCACGATCTTGGGCGCGTTGGCGGGCAGGGCCGCGAGCTTGCGGTCGAGATCCTCGGGGTCGTTATGCTTCCACAGGACCTTTTGTGCGCGTGAATGACGGATGCCCTCGATCATGCTGGCATGGTTGAGCGCGTCCGACAGGATCACCGCATCGGGCAACCGGCTGCCAAGGGTCGACAGTGCGGCCCAGTTCGACACATAGCCCGAGGTGAACAGAAGCGCCGCCTCCTTGCCGTGCAGATCGGCCAATTCGCGCTCGAGCACGACATGGTCATGGGCGGTGCCCGAGATGTTGCGCGTGCCGCCCGAACCGGTGCCGCAGCGATCGACCGCGTCCTTCATCGCGTCGCGCACGGCGGGATGCTGGCCCATGCCCAGATAATCGTTGGAACACCAGACCGTCACCTCGTCGGGCGCATTGTCATCGTGGCTCCTGGCGCGCGGAAAGGCACCGCACCGCCGCTCCAGCTCTGCAAATATGCGGTAATTGCCGTCTTCGCGCAGCGCGTCGAGTTGCGCGGAAAAAAGCGCGTCAAAATCCATGATGTCCCTCCGGTCTCTTGTCCTGTTTGGGCGCGGGCATCATCCAGCGCCAGAGTTTCGCATCGGGCAATGGCAGCACCATCAGCCAGTGTTCGAGCAGGGCCAGCGCGGTGATCGCCGCCAAGAGCGCGTGGCCCACCAGCGCGCCCGGCGCCTCGGTCGCCATCGCGCGCTCCACCCAGCAGGCGAGCGCGAAGGCAAGCACCGTGACCGCCACCGCAAACACCCAGCCGGGACGGCGCAGGCGGAAATGGCTCGCCATGTGGCGCAGATGGGGGGGAATGAATTCCACGTTGATGCGCGGCACCCCGGCATAGAGGTTGAGCTTGGCCGAAACCCGCGCGCCGTAGAGCATGGTAAAGGTCCAGAGCCCGGTGCCATTCACCGCGCCCGCGCCCGTTACCCACATCAGCGCCAGCACCGCCACCAGCAGCATTTCATGAAACGCCAGCGTGCCCCAGGCGCGGAGGAACCGCTCCCATTCGGGCACATCATCGGGGCAGGGGCGGGCATTGGGGCCGGTGATCACGCCCAACAGGAACGCAAGCTCGATCCAGCCCCAGATCGCCAGCGCGGCAAGAAACGCGCCATAACCCGCGCCCACCGATCCCGCGCCGAGCGTGGTCTCATAGCCCCAGATGCCAAGGCCCATGACCGGCAGCGCGGCCAGCACCACGGCGCGGCGCGCGGCCTCGCCCCGGCGCTCCATCAGGCGCACCACAACAAGGATCGCGCCGGTGGAGAACCACCAGAGAAACAGCGCCGCAAGGGCCGCGATCCAGGGGCTGTGCAATCCTGTCTCCTTCATCTTGCCGGAAATATCCCGGGGGGTGCGGGGGGCTGGCCCCCCGCTTGGGGCTGGGGTGCGGGGGGCTGGCCCCCCGCTTGGTGGTTAGTAAGCCGGTTCCATCCGCGTGCTGGCGGGAACGGCGTGCTTTTTCGCGGGGATGGTCAGCAGATTGACAAAGGCCGCCGCCGCGCGGGCCTGCGCGCCGAGGCCCCGGAGCCACGCGCCAAGGCCCGTGCCCGCCCGCGCCTGCGCCAGATCGGCATTGGCCACTTGCAGCCGCTTCAGCCCGCGATGCCAGCGCGGGTGCTCGATATCGAGGGTGATGGGGAAAATCTGCTTCGAGATGGCGGAGGTCTTGGTAAAGACCTCGTGCCCATACCAGTCGGGATCGACGCCAAGGGCAGCGTGGAAGGCCGGGCGCTGGTGGTCGCGCACATGCATGGTGGCGTAGACCGCCGTCAGGAAGAACTTGATCCAGAGCACATTGGTGCCGGAGGTCAGTTTCGGGTCTGATTTCATCAGGAGGGCGAACGCCTCGCCATGGCTGAACTCGTCATTGCACCACTCGCGGAACCATTTGAAGATCGGGTGGAAGCGGTGTTCGGGATGCGCCTCGAGATGCCGGAAGATGGTGATATACCGGGCATAGCCGATCTTTTCGCTGAGGTAAGTGGCGTAATAGATGAATTTGGGCCGGAAATAGGTGTATTTCTTCTTCTGGGTCAGAAAGCCCAGATTGACCGCCACACCCGCCTCGCGCAGGGCGTCATTGATGAAGCCTGCGTGGCGGGCCTCGTCGCGGGCCATGAGCTGAAAAAGCTGGGTGATGTCGGGGTTGTTGCCGCGCCGCTTCATCTCCTTGTAGAGCACGCAGCCCGAGAATTCGGCGGTGCAGCTTGAGATCAGGAAGTCGATGAATTCCTTGCGCAGCCCCGGCTCCATCCCGTCCCAATCGACATGGTCCCAGTCCTCGTTCTTCTTGAAATGGCCCTTGTTGGGGTCGCTCTCCATCTGGTCGATGAGGCGGTCCCAATCCTCGCGCACGGAGGAGACGTCGATCGCGTCCATCTCGTCGAAATCGGTGGTGTAGAAGCGCGGCGTGAGCAGCGTGTTCTGCATCGCCACGTCGGTGGCGGCCTTGCTGTCGAACCTCGCCTGCTCTTCCTGGATGGCAAGGCTTTCCTCGGCGGTGGTGGCGTCGGCGGTGTGTTTCAGGGGCATGTTCATAGCGTCACCTCCTCGGAGAATGAGAATTCGCACAGTTCCATCACCTCGAAATCGCCGGTCCAGCGGGTCCAGAGGCGCTCAAGGCGGCTGGCGCGGATGATGGTGGCCTCGCGCGCCTCGCACACGACCTCGCCGTAAGGGGCCATGATCTCGGGGCCATGGACCTTGACCTCGTCGCCGGGATGGATCACCGCGCCGTTGTCAAAGCGCACATGCGCGTGCAGGCTCTCGAAGCGGTGGCTGACCTCGACGGTGCAGGGGGCGCGTTCGATTTCTCTGGTCAGAAGTCCCATGGCAGTCTTCCTTTCTATTGCGCGAGCAGGCGGACGAAGGCGCGGGCATTGTCCTGGCCGAAGCCCATGAGATCCGCACCCCATCCGGTCGAGGGGTCATGGATCGAGACGCGGCCGTCGGCCCGGCCGGTGATGGTGACGGGGCCGTTGAGCGGCACGCCGTGCTTGGTGCGCTCGCGGTCGAGCACGCGCCCAACCCCGGCGATGAAGCCGCCCGTCTCGGGCGAGAGCCGCCCGATCAGCGTGCCGTTTGCGTCAAGCACGGTGGCGGCCCCGCTCATCTCGCCCGTCAGGAACACGGTGCGTTCGAGGATCACCTCGGCCTCGGGCGGCGTGGCGACAAGGGGGCGGCCCGAGTAGACGTAGTAGCTCACCAGCGCCAGCACCGTGAGCACCAGCGCCAGCATCGCGCGCACCATGGCGCGCGGCACGAGATCGCGGTCGGGCGGGGCCTTGTAGCGCGGGGCCTTGTGGCGGGCAGAGGTGGTGGCGGTCATCGGTCAGGCTCCTTATTCGGCGGCCATGGGGGCCCTTGCGGGACGTCGTGCGATCTGCGGGGTCGAGAGCCGCGTCTCGGCGGTCTCGGCCAGAAGCTGCGCGATCCTTTCGGCCTCGGGGATGGAGCGCAGCGCGGGCTGCGTGCGGCGCATCACCCAGGGGCGCACATGCGGCCAGCAGACCAGATAACTCAGCCGCGTATCGCCCAGAAGGTCAAGCGCGATGGTGCCGGTGCCGCCGCGCCCCGGCCGGAAATCGGCCCGGGCGATTTGCGTGTAGGGCAGGTTGAGCGTGACGGTCAGCGCCGCGCCGATGCGCATGGCCACGCGCCGGTTGGTGATCGTGTAGACCGTGGCGCGGGCCTGCACATAGCCCACGACCAGCAGAATCGCGATCACGATGGCCCCCATGATGATGAAGGGCACCGACAGGGCGACCGCCTGCATCAGCGGCACCTGGTCGATCACCGCGCCAAAGCGCCATGCCGCCAGCAGCGCGAAATATCCCGCCACCCATGGCAGGCTGAGCGAATCCCAGCTCAGCCAGAAGCCGTGCGGGCGGCCCTGCCAGAGGATGCGTTCACCCTCGGGCGGGGTTTCGGGCAGGCCGTGGACCGGTTCGGATGCAAAATCGTCGTGGCTCATTGTCCTGCCCTCATCCCAGTTGCGGCTCGAGCCGCGCCTCGGAAGCATAAAGCGTGCCACCGCCGTAATAGGCGCTGATCTTGTCCTCTTCGAGCAGCGTCACCTGCCGGGGCGAGGCGTGTTGCGGCACACCGGCGAAATGCTTGCCGAAGATCGAGCGCACCTTGACCTCGCCGCCCCAGATGCGGGCAAAGGTCATCGGCACCAGCCGCTTGCCGCCGCCGTGGCCCGCGTCGAGGGTGATTTCCAGGTAGCGGACAAGCTGTTCCGGCTCGTCGATCCACATGTCCGAGATGGTGCCGACGGTCTCGCCATCGCCCGCCACCACGGGCATCCCGCGCGGGTCGCGCCCGGCCGAGACGTGGAACTGCTCGGTGCCCGACATCGGCACGATCTTGGGATGGCCGTGGCCGTCCAGTTCCGGCACATCGCGGCGCGGTGCCCAGGAGGCGGGGCCGACACCATCGGCCATCGGATCGCCGGTCGGCTCGAACGGAAATCCGTTGCCATGGGCGGTCTTGCGCAGTGCCAGGTTCTTGCGGTCGGGGTTCTGGCCCGAAGGCACGGTCACTTCGCCGCGCCCATGGGGCAGTTTGAAGGTCTTGTCGTCGGGCACCGGAAAGAAGCCCTGATTGGCCGAGGGGTTGCCGTCATCGTCCTCGAGCGGGTAGCCCTCGCGCATGTTCTCGCGCTGGATGTAGAAGATCAGCAGCGCGAAGAAGCCGTAGAACAGCCAGAGCGACAGGCTCGCCAGGTCGAAGTTGCCAAAAAAAGTTGCGGTCATTGGTCCTGCTCCTTTCGAGAGGGATATGTCATGTGGGGAAATCCACGAGTCCGATGCGGGTGCTCCCCGGGGTGGTGCTGCCGCCCTGAACCCCGTGGCGCACGAGCGGCCCGAGAACGACAAGCGTGACAAAGATCAAAGCGATCTCAAGGTGATAGACGGTGGAATAGCCGGTGGCGGGGGTGGCAAGCGCCTCGCCCCAGGCACCCGAGAGCGCGAGGTGATTGACCAGATCCCGCAGCCCCCCGCCGATGGCGATGGACAGCCCCGCCGCCGTGGCAGAAGCCGCGCCCCAGGCCCCGAGCGCCAGCCCGTTGCCCGCGACACCCGCCGCCAGCGTCATCGCGGCGGTAAGCGTCGAGACGGCGAAGAGGCCCGCGCCAAAGCCGATCAGCGCCGCCCCGGTGTAGAACAGCGCAGGTGCCTGCATGGGGGCGGCGAAGATCACCGTGGCAAAGGCCATCAGCCCCACAAGCAGCCCGTTCCCGGCCATGCGATAGGTGTTGGCCCCGCGCAGCAGCGCGCGCCCGGCCAGCGCAAAGCCCGCAAGCGCGCCCATGGCCCAGATCGCCGTCAGAAGCGTGGTGGCCGCCACCGAAAGCCCCAGAACCTCGCCGCCATAGGGCTCAAGCAGCACGTCCTGCATGTTGAAGGCCATGGTGCCCAGAAACACCACCGCCAGAAGCCGCCCCGCCGTGCCGCCTGCCATCAGGTCGGCCCAGGCATCGCGGAATCGCGGGCGCGGGGCCTCGCGTTCGCTGCGGCTCATCGGCGTCAGCTTTTCCTGTTTCCAGAGCGCGATGAGGTTGAGGATGATCCCCACCGAGGCCGCGCCCTGCACCACGCGCACCAGCGTGAAGGGCGCGAAATCGCGCAGAAGCCAGCCGATCACGACGGCCGAGACGGCCATGCCCAGAAGGAACATCACGTAAAGCAGCGCCACCACGCGGGGGCGCGTCTCGTCGGTGGCGCGGTCGCTTGCCAGCGCAAGGCCAGCGGTCTGTGTCATGTGCAGACCGAGGCCGGTCATCAGGAATGCCATCGCCGCCAGCACCTCGCCCGCCCATGCCGGGCCAACGGCCTGCTGCCCCGAGAGCACCAGAAGGGCGAAGGGCATGACGGCAAGCCCGCCCATCTGCCACAGTGAGCCGAACCACAGATAGGGAATGCGCTTCCACCCCAGCGCGCTGCGATAGGTGTCCGAACGAAAGCCCAGAAGCGCGCGGAAGGGCGCGATCAGCACCGGCAGCGCGATCATCGCCGCCACCACGAGCGCGGGCACCGACAATTCCACGATCATCACCCGGTTGAGCGTGCCCAGAAGCAGCACCGTGGCCATGCCCACCGAGACCTGAAACAGCGACAGACGCAAAAGCTGCCCGAGCGGCAGGCCCTCGCTGGCCGCATCCGCGAAGGGCAGGCAACGGGTGGTGTAGGTCATCAGTTGCGCGTTGACGCGCCTCCAGGCCGGTCCAATCATTGCCGCACCTCCATCGCCTCGGAAATGTAGAAGCCGCGCGCGACCCGGCCCAGCGGCGCGAGCCGCGCCGTGCTGCCTGCGCGCATCAGCGCGCGGCCAAGGCGGGGGGCCGAATGGGGCACCATCGTGGGCGAGCGGTCGGCGCGGGGAAAGAGCCTGCCCGCGCGCCACATCGCCATCAGAAGCGGCGTGCGTGGTGCCACGGTAAAGACCACGCCGGAAGTGCTGCGCATGGCGAGCGCGTCGAGCGCGCGGGCGAGATCCTCCTCGCCATAATAGATCAGGCTGTCCATCGCCACGGTGAAATCGAAACGCCCGAGTGCCGGATCAAGCATGTCGCCTTTGTGAAAGACAACCCGCTTTTTCAAGGTATCATTGAGGCGATCATGTGCGATATCGACAAGCGTCGGCGAGATGTCGCAGGCCAGAACCTGCGCCCCGCGCGCCGCCAGTTCGGCCGTCATCTGCCCCGCGCCGCAGCCCGCGTCGAGCACGCGCGCGCCGCTCAGGTCCTCGGGCAGGCGCGCGAGCATCAAGGCGCGCATCGCGTCGCGCCCCTCGCGCACGGTCTGCCGGATGCGGCTGACCGGCGCATCCGAGGTCAGCCGCGCCCAGACCTGCGTGGCGGTGCGGTCGAAATAGGTCTCGACCCGGTCGCGTGTGGCCTCGTAACTCATCAGTCGAATCCCAGAAGCTCGAATATTTCGCGGTCTTCCATCGGCGCAGGTGCAAGCGGTTCGGTGCCGCGCCAGAGCGTTTCGGCGAGGCGGATGTATTCTGCGCGCGCGGCGATGATGTCGTCCTCGTCCGGCATCTCGAAGAGCGTCTTCTTCTTGAGGCGCGAGCGGCGGATGGCGTCGAAATCGGGCATGTGCGCGATGCGGTTGAAGCCAACCTTGCCGCAATAGCGATCCACCTCGTCGGTATCCTTCGAGCGGTTGGCCACGCAGCCCGCAAGGCGCACCTTGTAATTGGCGGCCTTGGCCTGCACGGCGGCGATGATGCGGTTCATCGCGTAGATCGAATCGAAATCATTGGCGGTGACGATCACGGCGCGGTCGGCATGTTGCAGGGGCGCGGCAAAGCCGCCGCAGACGACATCGCCCAGCACGTCGAAGATCACCACGTCGGTCTCTTCCAGCATGTGATGCTGCTTCAGAAGCTTGACCGTCTGGCCAACCACATAGCCGCCGCAGCCGGTGCCCGCAGGCGGGCCGCCCGCCTCGACGCATTGCACGCCGCCCCAGCCCATGGTGACGAAATCCTCGGGGCGCAGTTCCTCGGCGTGGAAATCGACCGATTTGAGAATGTCGATCACCGTGGGTTGCAGCTTGCCCGTCAGCGTGAACGTGCTGTCATGCTTGGGGTCGCAACCGATCTGCAAGACACGCTTGCCCATCTTGGCAAAGGCCGCCGAAAGGTTCGAGGAGGTCGTGGATTTGCCGATCCCGCCCTTGCCGTAGACCGAGAAAACCTTGGCCCCCTCGATCTGCGTCTCGGGGTCCAGATGCACCTGTAGCGATCCCTCGCCATCCTGTCCCTTCAGGACCGGCGGGGCCTGAACGGTCCTGCGGGCCTCGAGACCGGCGGCTTCACGATGGTTGGCGCGCGCTGATGGCGGTTGTTTGATGTCCAGTGGACTCATGACTGTGTCCTCCCTGTCTGGGTGGTTGGCCCGTCGCCCGGGCGCGGCTTTGTGATGCGGGGCTGGGTCATTCGGCGGCCACCCCTTCCATTCGGTCTTCGAGCGCGTCGGCGGCCTCGCGCAGCGCGGCAAGGGTTGCGGCGTCGGGGCTCCAATAGGCGCGCTCGTGCGCCTCGATCAGCCGGTTGGCCATCCGCGAGGACGCCGCCGGATTCAACTCTGCAATCCGCGCGCGCATTTCTTCGTCGAGCATGAAGGTCTCGGACATGCGCTGATAGACCCAAGGCTCCACCTGTCCGGTGGTGGCCGACCAGCCGAGCGTATTCGTGAGCGTGCTTTCGATCTGGCGCACACCCTCGGCGCCATGTTTCAAAAGCGCCTCGTGGAATTTCGGGTTCAGTTGCCGCGCCCGCGTCTCGAGCGAGACCTGTTCGGCCAAGGTGCGCACCTTGCCCGTGCCGCGGGTGGTGTCGGAAATGTAGATCGCCGCTTCCTGCCCGCCGCGCGCGCGGCGCACGGCGCGGGAAATCCCGCCCAGCGTGTCGAAATAGTGATCCACCGTGGTCACGCCCAGCTCGACCGATTCGAGGTTCTGATAGGCCAGATCCACGTCGCGCAGCGCCTCTTGCAGCAGCGCGGTGTTCTGCACCGCCTGACCGTTCACGCCATAAGCAAAGCTCTTGCGCGCCTCGTAGGCGTCGGCCAATTCGTCCTCGTCGCCGAAGGCAGAGCTGTCGACAAGCTGATTGACGTTGGCCCCGTAGGTGCCTTCGGCATTGGAAAACACCCGCAGCGCCGCCGTTTCCATGTCGCAGCCGATCCGCGCGGCATAGGCCAGCGCATGGGCGCGGATGAAGTTGCGGTCCTCGGGTTCCTCGGCCAATGCGGCCTTGAGTGCGGCCTCGGCCAGAAGGCGGGTTTGCAGGGGCAGAAGGTCGCGGAAGATGCCCGAGAGGGTCATCAGCACGTCGATGCGCGGGCGCGCAAGCTCCTCCAGCGGAATGAGATCCGCGCCGCAAAGCCGCCCGAAACTGTCGAAGCGCGGTTTTGCCCCCATCAGCGCCAGCGCCTGTGCGATCGGCGCGCCGTCGGATTTGATGTTATCCGACCCCCAGAGCACCAGCGCCACGGTGCGCGGTGTGGTCTTGTGGGTTTTCAGCAGCAGCGCGGCCTGGTCTGCCCCGGCGCGGCAGGCAAAGGCACTGGGCATGCGGAACGGATCGAAGGCGTGGATGTTGCGCCCGGTGGGCAGGATCTCGGGGCTGCGGATCAGATCGCCCCCCGGCACCGGCGCGGTGAACCGCCCGTCGAGCGCGCGCAGGAGTGCGGGCGTCTCGTGATCTTCCGCCAGCAGCCGGTCAGCGCGGGCGCGGGCCTCGGCCCCTGCGTCGGCCATCAGGTCGAGATAGCTTGCGCGCGCCTGCGACGTCATCGGCGCGCCGACGATATGCAGCCCCTCGGGGATGAGCGCCTCTTCGGTCTCGATCAGCCGCCGCCAGAGCGTATCGGGGTCGCGGCTGTCGAGATCGACCGCCGCCGCCTGTTCGGCGATGAGGGTGGCCATCTCGGCGCGCTCGGGCGCACCGGGCAGCGCCGCGCGCCAGCGGCTGAGGCTGTCGCGCAGATCAGCGAGGCCCCGGTAGAGCCCCGCAGCCGAAAGCGGCGGCGTCAGATGCGTCACCGTCACCGCGCCCGAGCGGCGCTTGGCCAGACTTGCCTCGGCGGGGTTGTTGGCGGCGTATAGATAGACATTGGGCAAGTCGCCGATGAGCCGGTCGGGCCAGCAATCGGGGCCGGGTCCGGCCTGCTTGCCGGGCATGAATTCAAGCGCGCCGTGCATCCCGAAATGCAGCAAGACGTCGGCACGGAAGCTGTTGCGCAGCCAGAGGTAGAACTGGGTAAAGGCATGTGTGGGGGCAAAGCCGCGCTCGAACAGAAGGCGCATCGGGTCGCCTTCATAGCCGAAGGCCGGTTGCAATCCGACAAAGACCTTGCCGAAGCGCGCGCCGAGGATATAGACGCCGCGCCCGTCCGATTGCACGCGGCCCGGTGCCGCGCCCCATTGCGCCTCGATCTCATTGAGCCAGGGCGTGTGCGCGACCATATCCTCGGCGCTGACATGGGCCGCGACATTGGCCTCCTGCCCGTATTGGCGCGCAGAGCCTTCGAGCACGATACGGCGCAGATCCTCGACCGTCTCGGGTGGCTCGATGTCATAGCCGCGCGCGGCCATCGCGTGCAGCGTGTTGAAGAGCGAGCGGAACACGTCCAGATAGGCCGCTGTTCCGGCGGCCCCGGCGTTGGGCGGAAAGCCGAAAAGCACGATGCCGACGCGGCGCTCCGCCACGCGTCCGCGCCGCAGCGCCACCTGCCGCGCCACGCGGTCCGCCAGCCGCCCGACCCGCTCCGGGCAGGGGGCCATGCGTTTTTCCGCGCCGGGCGCGTGGCTTTCGATCTGGCAGGCTTGCGCGCAGCCCGCGCAGCCCTCGGGCCCGTGACGGCCGCCGAAAACGGTGGGGTTGGTCGCCCCGTCCAGCTCCGGCAGGGCGATGAGCATGGTGGTCTCGATGGGCCCCAGCCCCTGCGGCGCGGCGGCCCATTGGCCGAGTGTCTGGAACTCCAGCGGATGGGCGGCGACATAGGGGATGTCGAGCGCGGTCAGAACCTCGAGTGCGGCGGCATTGTCGTTATAGGCAGGCCCGCCGACAAGGCTGAACCCGGTGAGCGACAGGAGCGCGTCGATCTTCGCGCCGCTCTCATTGCGGAAAAACGCCTCGATGGCGGGGCGCCCGTCGAGCCCGCCGGCATAGGCGGGCAGAACGCGCAACCCCCGCGCCTGAAGCATGCGGATGACAGCATCGTAATGCGCCGTATCGCCCGAGAGCACGTAGCTGCGCATCATCAGAAGGCCCACCGTGCCGCAGGCATTCTCGGGCTGCGGCAGATCGTTTGCGTCCTCGGTGATGCGGGTGCCAAGGTCGGGATGGTAAAGCCCGCAATCGGGATAATCGAGCGGCGCGGGCGCGCGCCCGCCGCGCCACGCCTCATGGCGGCAATAGCGCCCGATCAGAAAGCGCACCATGCCCTCGATATTGTCGTCGGACGCCCCCAGCCAGTATTGCATGGTCAGGAACCAGGCGCGCAGATCCTGCGCCTTGCCGGGAATGAGCCGCAGGATGCGCGGCAGGCGCTTGAGCATCTTCATCTTGCGCGCGCCGTCATCGGTGCCGCTCTTGCCCGCGCCGCGCAGCTTCTTCATGAGCTTTCCGAGCGCGCTGTCGGGGCGGGCCATGTCGAGCGTGCCCATCCGCGTCAGCCGCACGATCTGCGCGTCCGCGATAACGCCGATCATGGCGTCGCAGGCGTCACGCCGCGCCTTGAGGTCGGGCAGGATCGCGTTGAGATGCTCTTCGAGAAAAAGCAGGTTTGCCAGCACGATATCGGCCCCGGCAATCGCCTCGCGCGCGGCCCCCAGCGCCGCGGGGCAGGCCCCCCATTCGGCGGCGGCATGGACCGAGAGATCGAGACCGGGATAATCCCGCGCCAGCCGTTCGGCGGCGCGCGCACAGGGACCGGCGGCATGGCTGTCCAGCGTGAGGATCACCACGCGATAGGGCCGGAGGACCGGTATGGTGCGATCAACGTGCATAATGCGCCTTCGCCTCGTAAAGCGTGTTGATGTCGATTTCCGAGAGGCCGCGCTCGGCGGCAAAGCTCTCGGTGTTGCGCTTGGCCTTGCCGCGCACGAAGAAGGGGATTTTCCTGAGTTCGCGCTCGGCATCGCTGCACCAGATCACCGCGCCCGGTTTCATCTTGCCGGAAATATCCTCGGGGGGGGTCCCGCCCGTGGCGGGACGGGGGGCAGACAGCCCCCCTTCGTCGCGCGCCACATGCGCGCCGCCGTGATGGCTGGCCCCGGCGTCGTCGTGGAACTCGGGATCGTCGCGGAACATGTGCAGGAGGTGCTCCTCGAGCCCCATCACCAGCGGATGCACCCAGGTGTCGAAAATCACGTTCGCGCCCTCGATCCCCATCTGGGGGGAGTAGCGGGCGGGGAAATCCTGCACATGGACCGGCGCAGAGATGACCGCGCAGGGGATGCCGAGGCGTTTGCCGATCATCCGCTCCATCTGCGTGCCGAGAATCATTTCGGGGGAGAGCGCCGCGATGGCGGCCTCGACCTCGAGATAGTCGTCGGTAATGAGCGCCTCGACGCCATAGTCCCTGGCGAGCGTCCGCACCGGGCGGGCCATTTCGCGGTTGTAGCAGCCCAGTCCCGCCACCTCGAAGCCCATCTCGTCACGGGCGATGCGGGCGGCGGCCACGACATGGGTGCCGTCGCCGAAAATGAACACGCGCTTGCCGGTCAGATAGGTGCTGTCCACGCTTGCCGCATACCAGGGCTGGCGCAGGCGGGTCTCATCCAGGCGGGGCTTGGCATCGGTGAGCGCGGCCACCTCGGCCACGAAATCGCGGGTCGCGCCCGCGCCGATGGGCACGGTGCGGGTATAGGGCAGGCCAAGCTCGCGCTCCATCCAGCGGCAGGCGCTGTCGCCCGTCTCGGGATACATCAGCACGTTGACATGCGCAGCCCCCAGCCGGGCGATGTCCGTGGGCGTGGCCCCGTAGGGCGCGCAGACATTGACCGCGATGCCCATGTCTTCCAAGAGCGCCGTCACCTCGGTGATGTCGTCGCGGTGGCGAAAGCCAAGGGCGGTGGGGCCGATCAGGTTGGCGCTGAGATGCGACGTCCGGTCCATCGGTTTGGCCAGCGCGCGGGTGATCTGGTAAAATGTCTCGTCCGCGCCGAAATTTTCCTTGCGCTGGTAGCTGGGCAATTCCAGCGCAATGACCGGGCAGGGCAGGCCCATCAGTTCGGCCATGCCGCCGGGATCGTCCTGGATCAGCTCGGCGGTGCAGGAGGCGCCGACGATCATCGCTTCGGGCTTGAACCGGTCATAGGCGGCGCGGGCCGCGGTCTTGAAGAGGTTGGCCGTGTCCGCGCCCAGATCGCGTGCCTGGAAGGTCGTGTAGGTCACCGGCGGGCGGTGGTTGCGGCGCTCGATCATGGTGAAGAGAAGATCGGCATAGGTGTCGCCCTGCGGCGCGTGCAGCACGTAATGCAGCCCCTTCATGGCGGTGGCCACGCGCATCGCGCCGACATGGGGCGGGCCCTCATATGTCCAGAGGGTGAGCTTCATGGCCGACCTCCGGGGGCGCTTCGCCCCCCGGACCCCCCGAGGATATTTGTGGCAAGATGATGGGGGGTCATTCGGCGGCCTCGCGGTTCAGGAGCGCGCGGCGGTTGAGGGGCCGGGCGAAAAGCGCGGCGAGATCGCCCGCCTGCTCGTAAAAATGCACCGGGGTGAAGACCAGCTCGATCGCCCATTTTGTCGTCAGCCCCTCGGCCTCGAGCGGGTTGGCGAGGCCGAGGCCGCAGACGGTGAGATCGGGGCGGGCGGCGCGGCAGCGATCAAGCTGGCGCTCCACGTCCTGACCTTCGGAGAGGGCGGGACCCTCGGGCAGAAGCGCCAGATCGGGGCCAAGAAGCGTGCGGTGCAGGAAAGGGGTGCCCACCTCGAGCGCGGTCATGCCGCATTCGCGGACAAGAAAGCGCGCGAGCGGAATTTCCATCTGGCTGTCGGGGAAGAAGAAGACCGAGCGCCCCCGCAGCGTTTCGGCCGCGCGGGCGACGGCAGCGCGGGCGCGGGCGCGCGGGGCCGCGGTGACGGCGTCAAACCTGTCTTGCGGGACGCCGAATTCGGTGGCGATGGCCTGAAGCCAGGCAGTCGTGCCTTCCTCGCCCAGCGGGAAGGGGGCCGCGATATGGCGCGCGCCGCGGCGCTCGAGCGCGCCATGGGTTGCGCCAAGGAAAGGTTGGGTAAGGGCAAAGACGGTGTTGGGGCCGATGGCCAGCGCATCGCCCGCACGGCGCGCGGGCAGGACGCGGACAGGGCCGATGCCCATGGCCTCGAGAAGGGCCAGCGCCTGATCCTCGACCACATCGGGCAGGGCTCCGACGACCACCAGTTCGCGCGCCTGCGTCTCGGGCAGGGCGGGGACCATGGCGGCAAGGCAGGCATCCTCGCCTTCGGTAAAAGTGGTCTCGATCCCCGATCCGGAATAGTTGAGCACCCGGACGGAGGGGCCGTGGCGCGCCGAGAGCCGTTCGGCCGCGCGCGCCAGATCAAGCTTGATCACCTCGGACGGGCACGAGCCGACGAGAAAGAGGCGGCGGATGTCGGGGCGGCGATCGAGCAGGCGGGCGACCTCGCGCTCCAGTTCTTCCTGGGCGTCGGCCAGGCCTGCAAGATCGGTTTCCTCCAGAATCGCGGTGCCGAATCGCGGCTCGGCGAAGATCATCACGCCGGCGGCCGATTGCAGCAGATGCGCGCAGGTGCGCGACCCCACGACGAGAAAGAAGGCGTCGGGCATCTTGCGGTGCAGCCAGATGATTCCCGTGAGCCCGCAGAACACCTCGTGCTGGCCGCGTTCGCGCAGGACCGGGGCACCGGAGCAGCCCGAGACGGGCGGGGGCGTGTGGCGGGTCATGCCAGCCCCTCCATGTCGCGGCGCGCCATGCGCAGCTTGCGCAGGAACTGGCCCGCGTTGATCACGTAGGCGGTATAGGCGGCGAGGGCGACGGTCATCTCGATCTGCGCGCCAAATCCGCCCTTGAACAGCACCCAGACATAGGCGGTATGGAGCGCGATGACGGCAAAGCTGAACACATCCTCCCAGAAGAAGGCGGGGGCGAAAAGGTATTGACCGAACACGATTTTTTCCCAGATCGCGCCGGTGATCATGATGAGGTAGAGAAAGCCGGTCTTGACCAGGATCGACAGCGTCGCCGCCTCGTAGCCCGCGCCGGTCAGAAGAAAGCGCAGCACGAGCGCGAGCGAGACGAGAAAGACGAGAAATTGCGCGGGCGCGAGCAGGCCCTGCACGAGGGTCCACCGGCTGGCGTCGCGTCGCGCGCGTTGTTCGGCCGTGTAAAGCGGGTCCCGCCCGAGATTTTGGGCCGCATCGTGCCGCATCTCCCGCCCTTTCATCCCAAATGTCATGCCTCGATGCTAGGGGGGGCAGGGGCGAAGTGTCAACTAAAATTTACAGATGTAAGTCTGACTATATGTCTCCTGTTTTTGTCACCCTTTGCCGAGGATGCCGAGAATCGGCCTTTCGCCATTTTTTTATATATTTTTGGTGGAAAGCTGCTTGCGGTGGATTATTTTATGATGTGCAAGAACAGGGCCTTGCGTGGAATGTTGCGTGCCACCTGTCAGCAATGATTGACAGTGCCACCGACCGCGCGCACAGTTGAGGGAACGGGTGAAGATGTGTTCGGGTATGGCCCCGGACGGGGTCAACACCGCATCCATGGGAGGGACTCATGGGAGACGAGACAAAGCACGACAAGTCCGGAACACGCGGCCCGCAAGGCTCGGCCATACGGATTTTGGTGGAATCGGCGATCCGAAAGGTGGCGTCGAATTATACCGACAACCGCCCGCGCACCCGGGACGAATGGGTGGACCGCTTCTGCGAGGCGCTGATGTCGGAGGCGGAGACAAGCCATCACGCGGTGATCTCCTCGCTGATGTCTAGCGGGGTTTCGTCAGAGCGGTTCTATCAGGAATATGTGCCGGCGGCCGCCCATCGGCTCGGCGAGATGTGGATTTCGGACCGCGCGAGTTTCATCGATGTGACACTTGGCGCCTCGCGGCTTCAGGCACTGTTCCGGGCGGCGGGCGAGGGGCGCGAGGGGCACTGGCCCGACCGCAGCATCCCGCTGGGACAATCGGTGCTTCTGGTCATTCCGGCCTTCGAGCAGCATTCGCTGGGGGCTTTTGTGGCCGCCGACAATTTCCGCCGCAACGGTGTCTGGGTGCGGCTCTGCATCGGGCTGGAAGAGCGCGAGCTTGCCGAGGTTTTGCGCACAAGTCGCTTTTCCATGGTGGCCTTGTCACTTTCGACGTGGAAATCGGTTGAAAATGCCGGAAATCTGGTCAAATTCCTCAGGGAGCATGTGGACAACCTGCCCCCGGTTGTCATAGGTGGCAGGATCGTGTCGGAACGAGCGCCCGTTGAAAAGACGACAGGTGCGGATTTCGCCGTTAAATCGGTTCGCGAAGCGATAGAGCGATGCGGATTGGCCACGGTATCGGAGCCTCTGTCGGCGCACCACGTCAATTGAGGCAGGCACCGTGAATAATCCCGCAACGGCCAGGCTGGGGATGGTGAGACGGTGAGCAAGATAGAGCAGACATCCCAAAGGCTGCGGGCCGGGCACCTGCCGACTGTCGTGGACATTCCGGGGCTGGTCGAGCAGGCGGCGGATATGGCAGTCCTGCTGAGCCCCGATGGCATTGTCGAGGGCATTGCGACCAATGCCGACAGCCCGTCTCTGGGCAGCCTGGATCATTGGGTCGGGCGCTGCTTTCAGGATTTTCTGGCCCCCGAGAGCCGCGAGAAATTTTCCGAGCGTGTGGCGCTGATGCGGGCCGATCCGGGGCTGGAGCCGCGCCCGATCGAGATCAACCATGTGGACAATGCCAATTGGGAAGCCCCGGTGCGCTACTCGCTGCACCGCGCGGGCGAGAAGGGCGCAGTTTTGCTGCTCGGGCGTGACATGCAGCCCTATGCGGAGGTGCAGCAGCGGCTAGTGGCCGAACAGACCGCGCGCGAGCGTGACGGGCAGCTTTTGCGCGGCACCGAGACGTTCTACCGCGTCGTGCTGGAGGCGTCCGAGACGCCGCTTGTGCTGATCGAGCCGGAGCCGGGGCGCATCCGCGATATCAATTCGGCGGCGGCGCAGCTTCTGGGAAGCAAGGTGGATACGCTGCGTGGCACCTCGTTTGCGCAGGTCTTCGAGGGACGCAGGCGGGCGGAACTGGCTGATGCGCTTCAGGCGGCGGCGGTGGCCGACGAGATGCGCGGCATCGACATCGTGTCGCGGCGCAACGGGCGCGTGCTCAAGGTTCTGCCGGAATATTTCCGCGCGGCGGGCAACCTTTACATGCTTTGCCGTATCGCGCCCATGGATGACAGCGACGGTGCGGGGCCGGAATTCACGGGCGCGCTGGCGACGCTTTATGCCGATGCCAGCGATGCGATCGTGCTGACAGATGGCAAGGGTCTGATCCGCGAGGCGAACGAGGCGTTTCTGGTGCTGGCGGACGCGGCGCAACTGCGCGATCTCAAGGGCGAATCGCTGGCGGATTTCCTGGTGCGCGGCTCGGTCGATCTCAAGCTCCTGATGGAGGGGGCCACGAAACGCGGCCGGATGCGCCGCTATGCCGCGCAGGTGCAAAGCGTGGTCGGCACGCGCGCCCCGGTCGAGATTTCGGTCACGCGGTTGCGGCAGCGGGGGGTTGATCTGGGCTTTGGCTTCATCCTCCGTGAAAGCACGGCGCGCGATGCCGCCGAAGTGACGGTGGACGCGGTCGGCGTCAGTGACGAGGCGATGAAAAGCGTCATGGACCTTGTCGGCACCGCCTCTTTGAAAGAACTGGTTTCGGCCACGTCGGACGTGGTCGAAAAGATGTGCATCGAGACCGCCGTGCGTCTGACAGGCAACAACCGCGTCGCCGCCGCCGAGATGCTGGGCCTGTCGCGACAGAGCCTTTATGTGAAGCTGCGCAAATACGGGTTGCTCAACAGTTCCGATTGAGACGGGGACCCGCGTTGAGAGAAAAGCCTTTCCGCGACTCGGAATGTATAGTTTAATTGACACATGAGTGTCGCCACAACCTTACACCCCCGCCGCCGATACCCCGAGCCGCGCGCGTTATTGACGCTGCTGAAGCCGGTGACGTGGTTTCCCCCGATCTGGGCCTATCTCTGCGGTGTCGTCTCGTCCGGTGTGCCCATTGGCTCGGCCCCCTGGCTGGTGCTGCTGGGCATGGTGCTGGCAGGGCCGGTGGTTTGCGGGATGAGTCAGGCCGCGAATGACTGGTGCGACCGGCATGTGGACGCGATCAACGAGCCGGACCGCCCGATCCCCTCGGGCCGGGTGCCGGGGCGCTGGGGCCTGTGGGTGGCGCTGGCGATGAGCGCGCTGGCGATGGCGATGGGGCTTGCGCTGGGGCCTTGGGGCTTTGGCGCGACGGTGTTCGGGGTGCTGGCCGCCTGGGCCTATTCCGCCGAGCCGGTGCGCCTCAAGCGCTCGGGCGTCTGGGGGCCGGGCCTCGTGGGGCTGTGCTATGAGGGGCTGCCGTGGTTCACGGGGGCCGCCGTGCTGGCGGCGGGCGCGCCCGCGATCGAGGTTGTGGCTGTGGCCGCGCTCTATGCCATTGGCGCGCATGGCATCATGACACTCAACGATTTCAAGGCATTGGAGGGCGACCGGATCATGGGGGTCAACTCGCTCCCGGTCACGCTTGGCCCGGAACGGGCGGCGCGGGTGGCCTGCGTGGTCATGGTGGTGCCGCAACTCGTGGTGATCGCGCTCTTGCTGGGCTGGGACCGGCCCCTTCACGCTGCCGCCATTGGCGCGCTTGTCATCGGTCAAGGACTGGCGATGCGCGTCCTTCTCTCCGATCCCAAGGGCCGCGCGCCGTGGTATAATGGCACCGGCGTGATGGCCTATGTCAGCGGCATGATGATGGCCGCGTTTGCCCTGCGCGGGCTGGGAGGATTGGGATGAGCCTGAGCTGGGTGCAGATCGTTCGGATGGGACTCGTGCAGATGTGCCTCGGCGCGGTGGTGGTGCTGACCACCTCGACGCTCAACCGGTTGATGGTGGTGGAACTGGCCCTGCCCGCCGTTCTGCCGGGTCTTCTGGTGGGGCTGCATTACGGGATTCAGATCACGCGGCCCAATTGGGGGTTCCTGTCGGACACGTCCGGGCACCGCACGCGGTGGATCATCGGCGGCATGGCGGTGCTGGGCGGCGGCGCGTGGCTGGCGGCGCTGGGCGTGGTGTGGATGGCGACGAGTTTTGCGCCCGGTCTGGTGCTTTCGGTGCTGGCCTATGCGCTGATCGGGCTGGGGGCGGGGGCCTCGGGCACTTCGCTCTTGGCGCTTCTGGCAAGCGCCTGCGCGCCACGGCGTCGCGCGGCGGCGGCAACGATCACCTGGCTGATGATGATCGCGGGCATCGCGGTGACAGCGACGACGGTGGGGCATTTCTTGGACCCCTACACGCCCGCGCGCCTGCTGGAGATCGTGGGCATCGTGGGCGTCGGCGCGGTTGTGGTCACATCGCTGGCCATTGCCGGGATCGAGCGGCGCACGGGCGCCGCCCCGACACCGGAGGCGCGGCCCATGCGGTTCCGCGAGGGGCTGGCCGAGATATGGGCGGAACCGGCGGCGCGCAATTTCACAATTTTCGTGTTCCTGTCGATGACCGCCTATTTCATGCAGGAGCTGATCCTGGAGCCTTATGCGGGGCTCGTCTTCGGCATGACGCCCGGCGAATCGACGAAGCTTTCGGGCGCGCAGAATGGCGGCGTCTTCCTCGGCATGTTGATCGTCGGCATCGCCGCGACGGGGCTGCGGCTTGGCTCTTTGAAACATTGGGTCGTGGCGGGGTGCCTTGGCTCGGCGGTGGCGCTGTCGGTGATCGCCTTTCTCGGCGCGGCAGGGGTGGCGGTGGCGCTGGTGCCTGCGGTGGTGGCGCTGGGCCTCTTCAACGGCATGTTCGCGGTCGCGGCCATCGGCGCGATGATGGCGCTGGCGGGCGAGGGGCGCGCGGCGCGCGAGGGCACGCGGATGGGCCTTTGGGGTGCTGCGCAGGCCATCGCGGCGGGGTTCGGCGGGCTGACGGGGGCGGCGGCGGCGGATGTGATGCGCGCAGCCCTTGGCAATGACGCCGCAGGTTTCGGCACGGTGTTCTACGCCGAGGCGGGGCTATTCGTGCTGGCGGCGCTTCTGGCGCTGCGGGTGATTGATCATGGGCATGCGCGCGGCGCGGTGCCAGTGCCGGGAGAATGAGCATGTATGATGTCGTTGTTGTGGGCGGCGGGCCCTCGGGGGCCATAGCGGCCGAGGATCTGGCGCGGTCGGGGCACAAGGTGGCCCTTCTGGACCGGGCAGGGCGGATCAAGCCTTGTGGTGGGGCGATCCCGCCGCGCCTGATTGCCGATTTCGACATTCCCGAGGATCAGCTTGTAGCGAAGATCACCACGGCGCGGATGATCTCGCCCACGGGGCGGCATGTGGATATTCCCATCGAGAATGGCTTTGTCGGGATGGTGGACCGCGAGGGGTTCGACGAGTTCCTGCGCGCGCGGGCGGCGAGCGCGGGGGCAGAGCGGCTGACCGGCACCTGGCTGCGGATCGAGCGGGACGCGGCGGGCACCGCGGTGATATTCCGCGACAAGGCCAGCGGAGAGGAGCGCCGTGCGCTCACGCGGCTGGTGATTGGCGCGGATGGCGCGCGCTCGGGTGTGGCGCGGGCCGAGGTGCCGGGGGGCGACCGTATCCCCTATGTGATTGCCTATCATGAAATCATCGAGGCACCGGCTGCGGTCGGGGCCTATGATCCCGCGCGCTGCGACGTGATCTATGACGGGCGCATCTCGCCGGATTTCTATGGCTGGGTGTTCCCGCATGGCAAATCGGCAAGCGTCGGCATGGGGTCGATGGTCAAGGGGGTGGACCTCAAGCAGGCCACTGCCGATCTGCGCGCGGCCTCTGGCCTGAGCGACTGCCCCACGATCCGGCGCGAAGGAGCGCCGATCCCGTTGAAACCGCTGGATCGCTGGGACAATGGCCGCGACGTGGTGTTGGCGGGCGATGCGGCGGGGGTGGTGGCGCCAAGCTCGGGCGAGGGCATCTATTACGCCATGGTCGGCGGCCGCGTGGCGGCGGCGGCGGCAAGCGCCTGCCTTGCCTCGGGGCGCGTGCGCGACCTGCGGCTGGCGCGCGGCCTCTTCATGCGCGAGCACAAGACCGTGTTCCGGGTGCTGGCCTCGATGCAGAATGCCTATTACAGGTCGGACGAGCGGCGCGAGCGGTTCGTGTCGCTCTGCCATGACATCGACGTGCAGCGGCTGACATTCGAGGCCTATATGAACAAGAAACTGGTGCGCGCGCGGCCCCTTGCGCATGTCAAGATCGGGTTGAAGAACCTGGCCCACCTGACACGGCTGGTGCCGGCGGTCTATACATGAGCGACATGATCCCCACCTGGCTTGGCGGCGATCTGGTGGCCGTCGAAAAGCTCGAGGCGCATCGGCGCGGGCTGCGGCACAAGGCGGTGTCGGTTTTCGTGCTCCATGGCGATGAGGTGCTGATCCAGCGCCGCGCGCTGGGGAAATATCACACGCCGGGCCTCTGGGCGAATACCTGCTGCACCCATCCGCGCTGGGGCGAGGCGGGGCTGGCCTGTGCCGAGCGTCGGCTTGACGAGGAGTTGGGGATCACCGGGCTGGACCTGCGCCCGCGCGGGCAGGTGGAATATCGCGCCGATGTGGGCGGCGGTCTGATCGAGCATGAGGTGGTGGAGGTGTTCGTGGCCCATGTCACGACGCGCATCACCCCGCGCCCAAACCCCGAAGAGGTGATGGCGGTGGACTGGATCAGCCGCGCCGCGCTGATGCTGCGCATCGCCAACAATCCGGCGGCCTTTACGCCCTGGCTGCGCATCTATCTGGAGCGTCACGCCGCGCAGATCTTCGCCGGGGCGGAAAACACGGCGGAAATCCGCGCCTGATTGATCCATGTCAATTTATTGAATCGCCCACCCTGTCAACCTAAGTTGACACAAGGGAGGCGCTCATGCGACTGGTTCTCATTCATCCGAACTATCATTCCGGCGGGGCCGAGATCGCCGGCAACTGGCCGCCTGCATGGGTGGCCTATCTTGTCGGGCCGCTCAAGGCCGCCGGTTATGACGACATCCACTTCATCGACGCGATGACGCATAATGTCGAGGAGGACGAGCTGCGCGACCGCATTGCCGTGCTGCAACCCGATATCGTCGGTTGCACCGCGATCACGCCGTCGATCTACCGCGCCGAGCGGGTGCTGGAGATCGCGCGCGAGGTGGTGCCGGAGGCGGTGACGGTGCTGGGGGGCGTGCATGCCACCTTCATGTATCGGCAGGTCCTGTCGGAGGCCCCGCATATCGACGTGATCGTGCGTGGCGAGGGCGAGCAGGTCTTTCTCGATCTGGTGCGCGCCATCGACGATGGGCGCTGGCAGAGCGACCGAAAGCGGATCAAGGGCATCGCCTATAGCGAGGGGGGCGAGATCATCGCCACCTCTGCGGCACCGACGATTGCCGATCTTGATACGATCACGCCCGACTGGTCGATCCTCGACTGGGAGAAATACATCTACATCCCGCTGAACACACGGCTTGCCATCCCGAGCCTGGCGCGCGGCTGTCCGTTCACCTGTTCGTTTTGCAGCCAGTGGAAATTCTGGCGCGATTACCGCGTGCGCGACCCGCAAAAGGTGGTGGACGAGATCGAGGACCTGGTGAACAACCACGGTGTCGGCTTCTTCATCCTCGCCGATGAGGAGCCCACCATCAACAAGCGCAAATTCACCGAGTTCTGCGAGGAACTGATCCGGCGCGGCCTGCCGGAGCGCGTCAAATGGGGCATCAACACCCGCGTGACGGACATTCAGCGCGACAAGGACATGTTGCCGCTCTGGCGCGAGGCGGGCCTGGTGCATGTCAGCCTCGGGACGGAAGCCGCCGCACAGATGAAGCTTGATCTCTTCAACAAGGAAACGAAGGTCGAGGAGAACAAGGAGGCCATTCGCCTCCTGCGCGAGGCCGATATCTTCACCGAGGCGCAGTTCATCGTGGGGCTGGATAACGAGACCGAGGAGACGCTGGAGGAGACCTATCGTTTCGCCCGCGACTGGAACCCCGACCTGGCCAACTGGACGATGTATACGCCCTGGCCGTTCACGCCGCTCTTTCAGGAATTGCGCGACAAGGTCGAGGTGTTCGACTTCGAGAAATACAATTTCGTCACCCCCATCATGAAGCCTGCGGCGATGGACCGTGCCACGCTTCTGGACCGGGTGATGCACAATTACCGGCGCTTCTACATGAACAAGGCGCTGTTTCATTACCCGTGGCGGGGGCGCGGGTTCCGGCGGAAATACCTGCTGGGCTGTCTCAAGGCCTTTGCCAAGGCGGGGTTCGCGCGGACATTCTACGATCTGGGCAAGGTGGGTTACTGGGGGCCGCAGTCCAAGAAACAAGTGGATTTCCACTTTGACGACACGCGCGGGATCGCCGATGCGCAGATGGCCGATTGGGACGCGATGGCCGACCGCAAGCGCCGCGCGCAAGAGCGCAAGGCCAGCGTGCGCGAGCAGATCAAGGCGAAAAAAGCCGATCTCGCGGCCACGCAGGCCGGGGCGCGCGCCTGTGGCGGGGGCGGTCAGATGGCCGATGACGTGCCGATCCTGCGCCCGCAGACGGCGGCGGAATGAGCCACGGCGCGCGCGTCGGGCCAAACGCGATCCTGCAAACCGTGGCCGCGCTCGAGGCGCGGGGCGGGCGCGCGCTGGCGGAGCGGGTTCTGGGCCATGCGGGCTGTGCGGGCTATCTCGATGCCCCGCCCGAGGAGATGATCCCCGAGCAGGCGGCGGCGGCGGTTTTGCGTGCGCTGCCCGCCTGTCTCTCGCCTGCGGAGGCCCGCGCGGTGGCGCGCGATGCAGGGGCGCGCACGGGGGGCTATATCCTGCGCCACCGCATCCCTGCGCCCGCGCAACTCGTGTTGCGGTTGCTGCCCGCACGCCTTGCCGCGCCGATCCTCATGCGCGCCATGGCCGCCCATGCCTGGACCTTTGCCGGATCGGGCGAGGTCAGCATCGCGCCCGCGCGCCTGACGATCCGGGCAAACCCGCTCTCGGTGCCTGGCTGCGAGTGGCATTGCGCGGTATTCGAGGCACTGTTTCGGCGGCTGGTCGGCGCGAAATGCGCCGTGCGCGAGGTGAGTTGCTGCGCGCGGGGGGCGGCGGCTTGCGTCTTTGTCATCGAGACAGGGTGAGTGGCTATGAGCGGCGCGCCATGTTGCGGTTGCGTTGGGGATGTTTTGGCCTGAAGGGGACATTGGTGGAGCCGCGCGAGGGCCCGACCGCGGGTGGGCGCTGCTCGGGCTTTGGTGGTCGCTTTATGGTGCCAAATACTGG